>DAIPLM010000055.1:0-9272 GCA_036769205.1 Sphingomicrobium sp. | reverse complement strand
TGCGCCAGCAATTCGGCATTGGAACGATGGGCGCCGCCAATCATCCGATCGGCGACGATCGCCGACAGCAGCGATTCAATGCCTGCCAGGAAGGCGATCACCAGTGCCGACGGGATCAGTTCGCTGATCCGCGCCAGGCTGATGTGCGGCAGCGACGGATAGGGAAGCCCGGTTGGCAGCGCCCCGAAACGCGACTGGATGGTGTCGACCGGCAAGGCGAGCAACGCCACCGCCGCCGACGCCAGGGCCAGGATCAGGATCGAGCCGGTCCGGCGCTTAACGAGGCCAATGGCAATGAGTGAGAGGATGCCGATCGCCGCCGCCGCCAGTCCGACGGAGCTACGCGCCTCCCACAACAAAGGCACGGCCTGCCACAAGTCGGCCGGCAGCCTGGCGATGTCGAGGCCGAGCAGGTCCTTCAATTGGCCGATGGCGATGATCAGCGCGATGCCGACGGTGAAGCCTTCGATTACGGCCTCGGGGATTAGCGCGATCAGGCTGCCGGCCCGGACCAAAGCGGCAATGACCAGGATCACCCCGGCCATGAGCGTTGCCAGCAGCAGCCCATCGAAGCCGAACTGCTCGATGACCCCATAGACGACGACGATGAAGGCGCCGGTCGGACCGCCGATCTGTACCCGGCTGCCGCCCAGCGCCGAAATCAGCAGCCCGCCAATGACCGCCGTCACCAGCCCGGCCTCCGGGCCGGCGCCGGATGCGATGGCGATGGCGATGCTCAGCGGAAGCGCAATCAACGCGACCGTGATCCCGGCCAATGCATCGTTCATCAGCAGTTTGAACGAATAATCGCGGAGGGTCGTCAGTAGCTTCGGTTTCACGCAGCCGCGGTAGGCCATCAAAGCCTTGCCGGGCAACAAATTGGCTGATTGACGCTTGGTCGACGCGGACCCATCTGGATTGCATGGCGAGCCTGCACCTGACCAAAGTCGCTTTCGGCTGCGCCAGCCTGGAGGCGCTGACCAACCGCGTCGCCCGCCGCGCCAGCAAGGGCGAAGTGCGGGTCGCCACCCGCATGCGGCCCAAACGCGCCGAAGAATTGATCGGCGGCTCGCTGCACTGGATCGTCAAGCACCGCATCGTCGCCCGCCAGCAGATCCTGCGCATCGACGAGCGCGGCGACGGCCGTATCGACATCGTCTGTTCGGACCAACTCGTCATGCTGCCGCCGGTGCCCAAGCGCGCCCACCAGGGCTGGCGCTATTTCGAGGAGGACATTTCCGAGGAGGCCGACCCGAGCGGCGTCGGCGACCTGCCGCCGCGCCTCTACGGCAAGCTCGCCAAGCTGAACCTGGTCTAGTCCGCCGCTGCCTTGCGGAACAGCCAGGCGGACAGCAGCCACATCGACGTGAACAGGCCGGTGCCGAGCACCACCTCATAGATGCCTTCGCTTCCCGGTGAGGCCCAACCCGTCGCCAGTCCGGTCGCCCCCGCCAGCACCTGGGCCCCGGCCGCGATCAGCATCGCATTCGACATGCCCGCCGCCCGTGCGCGGGCGACAATGGCGCCGAAGATGGCAATCGCGATCACGCCCAAAAACATCAGGTTCGCCGGATTGCCCTCGTCGCCAAGGAAGCCGACGGCGAGATTGACCCACACCAGCAGGAACGCCGCCGCCACCGCAAAGGTGGCGCCAAACCGGTAGGAAAGGCTCGCCGATTTCTGCGTCGCCAGCTCGAGCACCAGCCCGGCGCCGCCGAGCAGCGCCCCCATCACCACGAAATCGCCGAAGCCCCAATTGACCTCGCTGGTGAACTGCATCGCCACTAGCGGCAGCAGCAGGATGACGGCGGCGAATCCCCAGCCGACCACCCGCAGCGCGTTCCACAGCCTCTGGCCGTTCATCTGCGTCTGTTCCATAGCTCTGCCCTTCGTCCCACACAGGCAGTGGCTTTCGCCTGCCCGCGCGTGAAAGCCATGAGCAAGCGGTGAGGATTAGCTGAAAAGCGTTACTGGCAGCCCGTGACCGTCGAAGACCCCTGCGTCTTGACCGTGCACGACGGCGAGCCGGTGAGCGTGACCGAGGCGAGGCCGAGGGCGTCGACCTTGGCGGTGCCGCTGACGCTGGCGCGGACCAGCGCCGGGCCTTCGGCGCCGATCACCGCGTCCCTGACGGCCAAAGCTTCGGCATCGAGCGAGGAGGAGCCGCGCACCGTCGCCGTCAGCTTCAGCGCCCGGCCGGCAACCCGGCTGCTGGCGGCGCCGGAAATGCCCAGCCGCAATTGGTCGACGTCGACGGCATCGATCCGCGCCACCCCCGAACCCTGGATGGCGAGGTTGAAGCTCAGCCCCTTGACCTTGTCGATGAACAAGGCGCCCGGGCCGTTGATCCAGGCATTGGCCAGCTCATGCGTGCCGACCTCGATGGTCACCGGCCCGCGGCCCTCGCCCGGATAGCCGCCCCAGCCGCCGCTGCTGTCGGAACGGACGACCAAAGTTCGCCCCTCGACCTTGATCGAGACGCCGTCGAGCGAGGCCTGGCTACCGCTCGCCCGCGCGAATGGCGCGACGTTGGTTTTGAGCGTCACCTGGTAGGGCCCGTCGACGCGGACCCGGTCGAAGCCGGTCACCGAATAATTGCGCTCGGCGGCCGAGGCAGGCGAGGCGAGCAAGGCAAGAGCGACGAAAGCGGCATATCTCATGCGCCGCTTGTCGCCGCTCATGGTTAACAAAGGCTCAATCCGCGGCTTATCCGCAGTGGACGTTGCCCGACCCGGCCTTGGAGATGCTGCACTTGGCGCCGCCCGACAGATCGACGTCGCCCGAGCCCATGATCGAGACGTCGGCCGTCTCCGTCGCGTGCGCCGCGACGTTGCCGGAGCCGGCGATCGAGACGTCGGCGGTGCGGCTGACCAGCTCCTTGGCGTCGATGTCGCCCGAGCCGGCGATGTTGATGTCGACCTTGTCGGCCTGGCCGGCGGCGGTGACCCCGCCCGATCCGGCGATCGACAGAGTGACCTTGCCGCCGGCGACCGACGGCAGGCGCAAATCGCCCGACCCGGCGACGTCGCCGTCGAAGTCGCCAGCGATCTTGTCGACGGTGATCCCGCCCGACCCGGCGATGGCGGCGGCGCGCAAAGCGGCGGCGTTGACGGTGAACTGTGCGGTGCCGTTCGACCAGTTCCAGCGGAAGCCCTTGTGCTTCCTGGGACGGATTTCCAGCGTGTCGCCGTCGACCACGACTTCGGTCTCGTTGAGGAGATTCTCGCCGCCCCGGGCGCTGACGCCCGGCGCGCCGCCGGTGACGACCTGGACCTCATAGGGCCCGGCGACCTCGATCTTGCTGAAGGCGCCGACCTGATAGGTGCGGTCGACCTTCTTGCCAGCATCGCGCTCCTCGGCATCGGCCGAAAAATGGCAGCCGGCGGCGGCCAAAGCGATGGCGGTCGAAGCGGGGATCAGGAAACGGCGCATGATCAATCCTCCCATTGCGTGTTATAACACTAATACAGTAGGACGAGCGGGGTGCGCAAGCGGAAAAGCGGAGCGGCCTGTGGAATCTAGAATCGCCCGTTGCGGGCATCAGTGTCGGCCGAGCTACATGGTGGCCAGCGCCTTGTTGTCGAACGCGCTTGCGAACTCCTTGGCGATTTCGACCTTGCGCTCAACCGATGTGATGATTGGCTCCGCGAAATTCACTCCTGCAAGCGTATTGCAACTGCGCAGATTCCCTGGAGAAAAAACGTTCGCCTCCAGGATCTTGTCGCCGACAATGTCGATTCCGACAAGGAACATGCCGTCCGCAATCAGCTTGGGCCGAATAAGCTCGGCAACGCGCAACTCGGTGTCGCCGATTTCCACGGCAACCGCCTTGCCGCCGGCATGAATGTTGCTTCGGATGTCTCCCTCGGCGCTGACCCGCCGCAAAGCCGCATATTTCTTGCCGATACGAAGCGGGTGCCCATTCATCATGAACAGGCGGATGTCCCCCTTAGCCGCCGCTGGAACATAAGCCTGGGCGATGACATACCCATCGCGCGTGATCGCCTCGATCATTTGATTGAGGTTCGACCTGTTCGACTTGTCGACCTTGAATACGCCGGACCCGCCGGAGCCCTGCAACGGCTTTAGAATGCACTCGCCGCCATGCTTCTTGGCGAAATCCTTCACGTCCGCGGAATTTTTGGTGATCAGCGTCTCGGCGCGGACGGCATCCGGGAATGACTGGAAATACATCTTGTTGACGGCGAGGCTGAGGCTGCTGGGGTCGTTCAAGACCAGCACCCCGCGCTTTACCGCCTCCCGCCCGAACAGGATTCCGGCGTCGGCTGCCCAGGGCGCCGACTGAGTATCGAGCGACGGGTCGCTTCTCAGCCACAAGACGTCGACGTCACTCATCACCAGCTCGGTGGTCTTTTCGCCGACGGCCTGAAGGCCTTTGAAGAAGTCCGTATGCGACTTGTGCTTTGTCGTTGGCGCCATGCGCGCGTGAATCTTCATGCTGGCATCGGGCAGCATGGCGAAATCGCCGGGGGTAATGTAGCACACGCGGTGGCCGCGCTGGACCGCTTGGTGCGCCAGCACGGTGGTCGTGTAGTTGGGGAATTCCCTGGCCATGTCATTGACGAAAAACGCGATCAGCATGGCAATCCTTCAGATGATTTGGGACAAAGCGGGCGCGCTTCGCATGTGTGCAATACGGGCTTGCGCGGCTGGCGAAGCGAGGAATTGAGGAACGGTTCTCGGCCGCTGGAGCAGGCCGCGAGCGGCGAGCTCCTCGATTACCGCGACGTGGCGGGCAGCGATCTTGCCATACCAGAAGGGTGCGAGGTCGCTGCCGGCCGCAAGCAAAGCGAGGACCTGCTTGAAGCCACGCAAATAGATGGCGTCCTTGCTTAGCCCGCCCGAGCGATAGACTCGCGCCGCAACGTTGAATGCCATCCGCGATCCGAGCCCTTCACCTCGCAGCAGCCGGTATGCCTCCACGAACTCGGCGCCCGCGACCATGGCCTCAACCGCGACCACCCGAGCCGCGAGCAGCCTCAGCCGGGTCGCGGTCAAGCCGCCAACCGCGCATTCCGCGAATACGCCGAGGCCCTCTTGCACGCCCTCGTAACCGGCGAGCCCGGTGCGGAAAATCTTCAGGCCCTGCGCATTGCCGTTGACGTAGGTGAGCAGATGGATGCTCACTTCATGCTGAAGCAGCGCATCGAGCCGGTTCCGAGGCACTCGGGTAGATTGCGAAATCATGAGATTCCTGCCGGAGACCATCAGGCCGGCCGGGATGTCCTCGCGGACCATGGTGCGGCCGTTGAAGTCCGGATTGGCCTTGCGATAATGGGCGATTAGCCCTTGCGCCGCCTTGCGAACGAAATCGGCGCCAATCGCTTCTCCAAGATTGCGATTGGTGGCTAATGTATCGAGAATCTCTCGCGCGCTGGCATACAGCTCAGGCTCGACCGGCCCGTAAAGGGTTAGCGACACGTAGCGAAAATCGCGGCTGTTCCGACAGGCAAGCATGGTCAGCTGCTGGTCGAGCTCGCGGCGCTTCTCGGCGAACAAATTCTCGAGCACCGGATCTTCGACGCGTCGCAGCTCGATTTCATAGAGCGCGCGCTTGGCCACATCGGGATCAACCGTCAGCGGCCGGTAGCGGAAGGTTGGTGCCTTTGCGAATTTGTCGGCCTTGAACTTGTCGTAGGCTTGCTCGGAATTGATTGGCGAGACGCTCAGCAGGAAATCGAACGAGGTCGATACGCGCAGCAGCTTCGCGTCGACCGAGCGCGCGGCGGCAATGAAGCTGCGCCGGCCCAGCGCCCGATGGGATCTAGGCGGATCGGGCGAGATCGCCGCCAGGAACCCGTGGCTTCCCTGAAGCAATGCGTCGAATATCGAAATTTCAAGTTCGTGGAGCAACTGCGGGTAGATGCCGCCCTTGCCGGGCACGCGGTAGATTTGTGGCAGCCCCAGCGAGAGATGCGACAGCCACGGAAATCGGCGCGCCAGCTGTTCAACGCCCGATTCGAACCAGGCTTCGGAGACGTGCTCGACGCAGCAGGCCCTCAGGTCGACTTCGATTTTCTCAAGCGCCTCGGCCAGCCGCATTGCCGCTGCCTGCGCCGGCGCGTCGGCGCTGGCGCTAAGCCGCGCCGAAAAGGCCTCAAGCTTTGGCACGTCCGCGTCCAGCGCGGGATCCCGAGGAAGGTCGTACAGCGACACCAGGAGGATTTGGGAATGCCTTGCATGGGCGGCGTGCGCGATCCGCTCGATGATCGCGATTGCCTCATCGTCCTCGGGTCCCGGCCATACGACGTATGCCGGGCTAATCGCGGCCACTCGGGCGGCGAGGCTGTCGGAGCCGCCACCCCGGTTCAGGATCAGGAACGGCAGCATGCGATCGACATGGGCTCGTCCGCCACCCTCCAGCCGCTGCCGAAAAGGCGTCTCGATACGCGATTGGATGCGGGGCTGGTCGACTGCGTGGCGAATGTTATCGGCCATCGAGCAGCTCCCGGGCCACCGCCGCAACGTGACTGACCCAGCCGCGCATGTGGCCGAGCGCTGCGGGGTCAGGCTCGCCGCTCCACTCGTCCATGTAGAATTTCTTGAACTCGATGGCGATGGCGCAGCCCGTCTTCGGATAGCGTTGGTGCACAAAGCGGGTCAGCTCGCCTTTGCCCTCAAACGCGACATTCTCGCGAACGTCTAGCCGACGTCCGCCGAAATCATAGTCGCGCATCGCCTGCATCAGTGGGTCGAGCAACCACGCCCATTGATCGCGCGGCATCGAAAATGTGCCGATGTTGATCTCAGGCGCCCGCTCAGCCGGGGTCGGCGGCGCGCCAGGACCTTCCCGGCGATGATTGTAGCTATGCACGTCGAACAGCGCGAAGCGCGGGAAGTCGGCGGCCATTTCGTCGAGAATATTGGCCACCATCGCGTAGAAGCGGCGATGATATTGAAGAGAGCGGTTGGCCACCTCATCCTCGAGCGGCACCCGCCATACATTCAATCCCCAGCACCGCGCAGGCGTTCGATACACTGCTGCGGCCTGCTCACGATTGAGATCGGCTTCGAAACGCGAGCGATGCGCGACGATGTGGGTCGGCACGCCACCAATCGCCTGGCCGGTAAACGGATCTTCCTCGCGCAACCGATCAGCGTCGGAAAGTGCCATCCGCTGGGCGACCTCCGCCCGCAAGCCATGGCCGTCGTGAATTGCCGCGGCGGCCACTGGACCCTCGCCGCGTTGCACCGTCCACAAGGCGTCTGACAGAACCTGGCTCCCTGAAATCTGCTCGAAACAGAGAAAACTGCCCAACGCTCCTAACGGTTGCGTAGCGAATCCGCTTCCGTCCCAATCAGCGCTGGCAAGCAGTTTGCTCGATTGACTCCAAATGGCCTCTTTGCCCGATTCCGGAGTCCACAAAGATAATGACAAAAAGGGCGCCTCCGTTGGCCGGAGACGCCCTTCTTTTCCCGCTCTCGATAAGCGTGCTTAAGCGATGGCCTCTTTCGCCTTGTTGTGGATCGCCGCCGCGGTGTTGAGGATCTCGAGGATCTTCACCAGCGCCGTCGGCTCGTCGACTTGCTCCATCGCCGCCAGCTCGCGCGCCAGGCGCGAGGAAGCGGCTTCGAAGATCTGCCGCTCGGAATAGCTCTGCTCCGGCTGGTCGTCGGCGCGGAACAGGTCGCGGGTGACTTCGGCAATCGAGGTCAGGTCGCCCGAATTGATCTTGGCCTCATATTCCTGGGCGCGGCGCGACCACATGGTGCGCTTGACCTTGGGCTTGCCCTTGAGCGTCTCCAAAGCGTCCTTCATCGTCTTGTCGCTCGACAGCTTGCGCATGCCGACCGCGTCGGCTTTGCCGACCGGGACGCGCAAGGTCATCCGCTCTTTTTCGAAGCGCAGGACGTACAAATCCAGGTTGGTCCCGGCGATTTCAGTGCTTTGCAGCTCGACCACCCGGCCGACGCCGTGCTTGGGGTAAACGACATAATCACCAACATCGAAGCTCAACGCTTTCGCTGCCATTTCATACCTTTCTCTGGTCAGGCGAGATCCCAAAGCCCTTCGCCTGCCGCATCGCCCCCAAACGATTTGCGGCCGGGCTCCCCCGCCTCTCGATGACAATCCTGCTATTGGCCGCCGCGGGTGCGCGACGGCTTTCACGTGCGATTCTATAACATACTTCTCCTTAAATCGCCAGCCCGAGCTGCATCGGTTCGCCGTCCACCGCTTCGTTGAGATTGTGCAGGCCAAGGCCGAGCAGGCGAATGCCCTTGGGCACCGGCATCAGCCCGGCAAGCAATGCCTGGCCCGCCGCCGCGAACTCGCCGCGGGCCTCGATCGGACGGGCGAAGCTCTTCGACCGGGTGATGATGGTGAAGTCGGCGAACTTGACCTTCAGCGTCACCGTCCGCCCCCTGACCGCGGCCCGCTCGATCCGCGCCCAGGCGAAGCCGGCGACCCGCTCGAGCTCGGCGGCGAGCGCGGCCGGCTCGCGCAAATCCTCGTCGAAGGTGCGCTCGGCGCTGACCGATTTGTACGGCCGGTCGGGGCGCACCGGCCGCTCGTCGATGCCCCGCGCGATTCTCCAGTACCAGTCACCGTAACTGCCGAAATGGGCGTCCAGTTGCTCGCGGCTCCACGCCGCCAAATCGGCGCCGGTCAGGATTCCCAATCGCTCCATTTTCGCCGCCGTTTTCGGCCCGACCCCGTGGAAGCGGGCGACCGGCAAAGTGGCGACGAATGCCCGCCCTTTCTCGGGCGTGATGACGCACAGGCCGTCGGGCTTGTTCTGGTCGCTGGCCAGCTTGGCGATGAACTTGCAGTAGCTGACCCCGGCCGAGGCGGTCAGTTGGCATTCCTCGCGGATCCGGCGGCGGATGTCCTCGGCGATCGCCCGCGCCGTGCCCAGGTCCAGCCGGTCCTCGGTGACGTCGAGATAGGCTTCGTCGAGGCTCAAGGGCTCGATCAAATCGGTATAGTCGGCGAAGATGGCGCGGATTTGCTGCGACACTGCGCGATAGACGTCGAACCGCGGCTTGACGAAGACCAGCTCGGGGCAGCGGCGCAGCGCCGTGATCGCCGGCATCGCCGAGCGGATGCCGAACTCGCGCGACTCATAGCTCGCCGCCGCGACCACGCCCCGGTGCCCGCCGCCGACCGCCACCGGCTTGCCGCGCAGCTCAGGATGGTCGCGCTGCTCGACCGACGCGTAGAATGCGTCCATGTCGACATGGATGATCTTGCGCGGCGGCGCGTTCACGGCCCGTTCCCTAACTTGGCATTGCGCCGGAGTCATGCTTTA
>DAIPLM010000230.1:0-2567 GCA_036769205.1 Sphingomicrobium sp. | reverse complement strand
CCGGACGTCGCGCCGGTGATGAGGATGGTCTTGGTCATGCGCTCTTCAACCTTTCGAGAATCCAGTTGGTCGCGGTCGGCCAGTCGTCGATCCGGGCATGGGCATGTTCGGCGCTCGCCACAGCCGGGGCAAGCCGCGGCTCGGCGACCATGTGCAGCCGCCAGGCCTCGGGCGCGTGTTTGGCGACCGAGGCGTGGTGCACCGCCAGGTCGTCGACGAACACGGCGGCGCCTGCGCCGTGCCGGTCGATGATGGCGCGCGCCGGAACGCCCTTGCCGCCCTGGTTGCAGACGACTTCGTGGGCGATGCCGTGCGCGGCCAACTGTTCCACCCGCCAGCGATGCGCTTCGTCGCCGAGGTTGGTGAGGATGACGATGTCGGCGACCTCGCCGATGCGGCCGAGCGCTTCCAGCGCCCCCGGCACCAATGTCTGGCGGTGCATCTCGCCGCGGAAGAAATCGGTCAGCAGCGGCCAGACGCGGTCCTCGGCGACCCGGGCGCCGCTCCGCCGCTCGGTCAGCGCGCCGGCGAAATCGCCGGTCTCGAAGGCGAAGTCGATGGCGTGCGCCTCGCTTAGCCAGGCCTGGAAATGGGCGACCATGTGCAGCAACACTTCGTCGCAGTCGGTGATCAATAGCGGCCGGCCGGTCATTCGAGCTCCGTCTTGGCGCGCAGCAGCGCCTCGGGAGTCGAGCCGATGTCCTCCGCGACCGCCACCAGATCGGGCTCGTGCCCTTCCAGGAAGCCGATACAGGCGGCGAGCAGCGCGCGGTCAGTCAGCCGCAATCGAATCCCATCTGGAGACAAACCGGTCAGCGACAGGAACCGTTCGGCGCGCCGGGCGTCGGTCAGCGTCGCGGCAAGCGCGGCAAGGGCGAGCGCCTCCGGATCATTTGGGTTTGCGCCCGTCATGGCTTAGTCTGCACAAGGTCCGTCGGGGGAGAAGCTTTGGCCAAGATCCTGGTTGTCGAGGACAATGCGCTCAACATCAAGTTGTTCTGCGACTTGCTGGCGGCGCATGGCCACGAGCCGCAGCCGGTGCTCGACAGCCGCCTGGCGCTCGACGCCGCCCGCACCTTCAAGCCCGATCTGGTCATCACCGACATCCAGCTGCCGCACGTCACCGGACTCGAGCTGATGGAGCTGATTCGCCAGGACGCGGAGCTGTGCGACGTGCCGATCATGGCGGTCACCGCTTATTCGGGAGTCGGCGACGACGAGCGCATCCGCGCCGCCGGGGCCCAGGCCTATGTCGCCAAGCCGATCTCCGTGGTCCGCTTCGCCGAGACGGTCGAGGAGCTGCTGGCCGGCAAGTCGCTGATGGCGGTGCCGGCGGAGCATTGAGATTTTGGGAAAGGCCGTCACGGAGTGAATCCGTGACGTCGATCGACACGCCTTCGGCGGTCGTCGGCCGAGCACTACGCAGTCTCTCGCGCTGCTCGACGATTGCTTCGCAATCCTCTCGCTGCGCTCGGCCGCTTGGCCTTACTTGATCTTCGCTTCCTTGAACTCGACGTGCTTGCGCGCGACCGGGTCATATTTGCGGAAGCTCATCTTCTCGGTGGTGTTGCGCGGGTTCTTCTTGGTCACGTAGAAGAAGCCGGTGTCGGCGCTGCTGACGAGCTTGATCTTGACGGTTGCCGGCTTGGCCATCGCGAGAGTTCCTGAAAGCTGAAAATCAAAGAGCGGCGCCGCACGCCGCTCGAACGCGCCGGCCAATGCCGCCGCCAGGCGATTTTGTCAAGGCAATGCCCCCAGGCGCCTAGCTTTCCGCCTCCAGCGTCCTCTGCAATGCCGCGGCCCGGTTTGCCACTCTGGCAAGCGAACTCAACTTGAGGTCGATGTCGACGATCGACCGGGTCAGATCGTCGACGATGCCAGGCGTCGAGCGCAACTTCGCCGCCGCCTGGCGGACGAGCGCGGTGTCGAGTCCGGGACGGCAATTGCCGGCAAGGACAAGGTGCGAAGCGCCACGTGCGTCCGCGCGGATGACCTCCGGGCAGGCGGTCCGGATGCGTTGCTGCACGGCGTAAGGCAGCACGCGCCGGACAATCTCGCGATAGGGAGAAGCGGGCGCGAGGTTCGCGCCTGCGATTTCCGCCCCGACAAAGTAATTGGCAATCTGGTCCTGAACTTTCTGGCTGCCGAGGTTGGCCATCGCGCCGACCGACATGATCTGGTCATAGGTCGTCCGCTTCAGCGCCCAGGGGAGGATCTGGCTGGCCTGATAAGCGTCAACCAGGAAGATTTCGCCGAAATCGCCATCGCCTCGTTCAAGCCGCCCCAGGGTCGCCAGCGACGCCGCCCGAACCTCGCCATAATAAGCGATCCGCATGGCCAGGTTCTGACGATTGTCCGTCAGGTCGTCGATCAGCATCGCCCGATAAATCCGACCCTGAGCCGCATCGAGGCGCTGCTGGTTCCAGTTGTTGGCCTGAAGGCCAAGGAACACGCCGATGACGACGATGGCGAGGTCGACTCCGACCGCGAACCAATTGTGGCCGGCGACATGTTCGCGGATGCGACGGATGACCATCATTGCCCCTCTAGCCTTTGACCCTCTGTTA
>DAIPLM010000229.1:0-2587 GCA_036769205.1 Sphingomicrobium sp. | reverse complement strand
AGAGCAGCGGTTTTGTAAACCGAAGGTCGCGGGTTCGAATCCTGCATCCGGCACCGTCGCTGTCACCGCACCTTCACCCCGACCCACAGCGTCCGCGGCGTCGCCCGCTCGACCGATCCGTCGCCGCCGATCCCGGCGACCACCGTCGCGTCGAACAGATTCTCGGCCCGCGCCACCAGTTGCAGGCGCCGCGCCAGCGGCCAGGAAGCAAAGGCGTCGACCGTCATCGCGCTTTTTAGGCTGCGGTCGTTGAGATCGTCCTCAAATTGGGTGCCGATATGACGGAGCACCAATTGCGCGCCCTTGCCGCCTTGCTGCCAGCTCGCCGCCAGCGTCGCCGCGATCTTGGGCGTCTGCGCCGGCCGCAGCCCGTCGAGGACCGCCGCCGCGCCGCTCGCCTCCATCCGCGCATGGGTCAGGCTGAGGCCCGCCCGCAGCGCCCATGGCCCGCGCGCCCATTCGCCGGACGCTTCGACACCTCGCACCCTCACCGCATCGACATTCTGGCGCTGGCGATAGCTGCCGCCGGCCGGGACGAAGCCGACGCCAGGGAAGACGCCCGGCCCTTCGCCCAAGGTGACGTTGGCGATGGCGTGGCTCAGGCGGTTGACGAAGCCGGTCAGCGACAGGCGCAGCGCGCCGCGCCGATAGTCGATGCCGGCCTCGGCGCCGGCCAGCTTCTCCGGGTCGAGTCCGGGGTTGGCGGCGGTGGCGTCCTGGCCGGCGCGGAACGGGCGGAACAATTCGTTCAGGGTCGGCATGCGCCAGCCGAGATAGGCCGCCGAGCGCAGGCTCAAACCGCCGGAGAGCGCCAGCACGGCCCCGGCCCGCGCCGTCGGCAGCCAGCCCTGACGCGAGCCAAAATCGTCGCCGCGCAGTACCTGATCCGTGGCGAGGATTTTTTCGAACAAATGGCCGTCGGCGATCCGCCAGTGGTCGACCCGCGCCCCTCCAGTCAGGGTCAGCCGGCCAAGCTCGCCCGTCGCCTCGGCGAAGGCGCCGGCGGTCCAGGTCTCGCCGCCCGCCTTGCGCCGCCGGGTCGGCTCGCCGGCGACGAAGGAAAACAGCTCGCGCGTTTCGCCGTCGGTGCGGCGGGCATCGCCGCCCAGCCGCAGCTCAATCCCGCTCGACATCGGCGGGCGCAGCTCGAAGCTGCCGCCAAGCCCCTGCGACGGCACCGAATCCTGCAACGCCACCTGGTTCGCCGTCAGCCGGCCGTCGCTGACGCTGGCGAAACTGCTCATCAGGTCGCGCCACTGCCAGTAACCGAGCGCGCTCCATTGCCATCGGCCCCGGCCGACCAGCCGCAGCGAGGCATCGGCGCCCTTGGTCCGGTTCTTGGTGAAGTCGACCCCGCGCGTCCGCCAGTCGTGGAAGGCCGCCAGGCTGGCCTGCAGCTCGACCGCGCCGCCGACCGGCGCCACCCAGCGGCCGCGGCCGCTCCATTGCCGGTAAGGCGCGGGCTCGTCGGCCGGGCCGCGCGTGCCCGCCGTCACCGGCACGAAGCCGTCGCCGCGCTCGGCCCGGCCGGACAGGCTCAGCCGCCCACCGCCGAAATCGACACCGAGCCGACCGCTCGCCGCCAGCAATTCGCGGCTGCCGGCGGCGAACTCGCCGGCCAGCCCCAAATCCGCGCGGCTGGTCATGGCGATGGTCCCGGCGAGCGCGCCCGGCCCGTCGGAGACGCTGCCGCCACCGCGCATGACTCGGATGTCGCCGATCCCCGCCGGGTCGTAGGCGGGCCAATTGACCCAGCCGCCGAACGGGTCGCTCTGCGGCACACCGTCGAGCACCAGCAGCGCCCGGCTCGACGCATTGCCGCCCAAGGCGCGCAGGGTCACGCCTTGGCTGGTCGGGTGCCCGCTATGCGCGTCCGAGCGGCGGAATAGCTGAAGCCCGGGCACCTCCTTCAGCAATTGGTCGAGCTGCTGGCTCGGCGCCTGTTCGATCCGGCGCCGGCCGATCCGCTCGATCGTGAAGGCGCGGTCGGCTTTGGCTTCCGGCAACGCCGTGCCGGTGACGATGATGACTTCCTGGGGCGGAGGCGGCGGCGGCAAAGCTTGCATCGTCAGGGCAATCCTCACGGCGGCGTAACGGTTCCACTCGCCGCCCAGACCCTCACTCCGGTTGCCAAGCCAACCTCGCTCCCCTAATCGGCGCCAACGGCCGACGCAGGGGGCTTCAAAGATGTTCGGTTGGTTCCAGCGCCTGCTTCCGCAAACCGGAGATTTCTTCGGAATGTTCGAAGCCCATGCCGCCACCTTGATGGTCGCCGCCGAGGCTTTGAATCGGCTGGCCGACGACGATTCGTCAATCACCGAGCAGCTTCACATCATCGAGAAGCACGAGCATGAGGCGGACGACATCATCCGCGACGTGCTGCGCAGCGTCCGCCGTACCTTCCTGACCCCGTTTGACCGCGGCGCCATCACCGGGCTCATCGTCTCGATGGACGATGCCATCGACGAGATGCAGTCCGCCGCCCGCGCCATCGACCTTTACGAGCTTCAGGTGCTTCAGGACGAAATGAAGCAGATGGTCGCCGTCGCCAAGGAATCGGCGGCGCTGACGGTCGAGGTCATGCCGT
>DAIPLM010000054.1:0-9455 GCA_036769205.1 Sphingomicrobium sp. | reverse complement strand
CGCTGCCGCCCTTGTGGGTGGTATAGAAGGGCAGGAAGATGTCGTCGCGGCGGTCGTCGGGGATGCCGGCGCCATTGTCGCGGATCTCGATCCGCGTCTGGCCGCGCCCCTGACGGCCAATGACCAGCCGGATCATCGGCTGGTCGCTGCCGGCGGTGGCGCGCACGGCGTTGCGCAGCAGGTTGAGCAGCGCCTGGGCGAGCAGCTCCGGGTCGGCATTGATCTTCAGCGTTTCCGGGCTGACCTCGATCCGCATATCGATCTTGCGCTCGCCGGCGCTGGCCATCGCCAGCCGCAAAATCTCTTCCGCCCACGGCTTGGCCAGGAACGCCTGGCGGGTGACCTCCGGCGCCTGGGCGAACTCGCGATAGCTCTCGACGAAACGGGAAATGCCCTCGGCACGGCGGGCGACGGTTTCGGCGGCAACGCGCGCCTCGCCCAGGTCGATTCCCTTGGCCTCCGCCGCCGCCACCATGTCCGCCGCCGAGCGGGCCAGCGACGTCACCGGGGTCAACGAGTTCATGATCTCGTGGGTGAGCACCCGCACCAGATCGGCCTGCGCCGCGATCTCGAGTGCGCCCAATTCGCTCTGCACCGGCAGGATCGACAGCACTGTCACTCCGCCCTCCAGCCGGGCGACATGGGCCGAAGCGAAGATGGCGCGGTGGGGGACGCCGTCGATCATCAGCCGGGTGATCTTGCGGGTGCCGGGCGGCAGCTGCGACGCCGCCAGCAGTTCGGGCCCGAGCCCGCGCAGATCGTCGGCGCGGGCGACGTGCAGCCGTGCCAGCAACTGGCGCGCCGCCTTGTTGAGCATCTCGACCCTGCCGTCTTGATCGATGGCGACCAGCGCGCTTGGGGAATCGTCGACGATCGCCGACAAATAGCGCGCTTCGCCCGACGCCTGGACGTGCCGCGCCTGCAAGGTCTTGAGCGCCGCGTCGAGGGTTTCGCCGAGCACGTCGAAGCCGCCGCCGCTGGGGTCGGAGAAGCGCTGCGCATAATCCTCGAAGCGGACCGATTCGATGAACCGCGCCATCTGGAAATTGGTGCGGCGAATGAACTCCCACAGGCTGGCCAGCGCCGCCAGCGCGATCAGCATCGTCACCAGCCGGGCAGCCCGCAGGTCCGGCGTCGACATCGCCTCGGCCAGCAGGGCGATGGCCGCGATCAGCAAGGCGGTGCGCCACGCCAGCCCGAACTCGAAGCGGCGGCGGAACCCCAGTTTCTCCCTAAAGGCCATGCTTCTCCATGCGCCGGTACAGCGCACCGCGGCTGAGGCCGAGCTCGGACGCCGCCAGCGAGATGTTGAAATGGTGCATCCGCAGCGCCCGCTCGATCATCTGCTTTTCCAGCTGGTCGAGGTTGAGCCCGCCGCTCAGCGCCGGCAGCGGCGCCGAGTCCGGCCGGCTCGGCAGCGGGAAGTCGTCGAGCCGGTAGGCCTCGCCCTCGGCCAGGATCACGGCCCGCTCGGCGGCGTGGCGCAGCGCCCGAACGTTGCCCGGCCAGTCGTAATTGGTCAGCACGTCGAGCGTGTCGCCGGCCAGTAGCCGCGCCGGCCGGTCATATTTGCGTGCGTAGAGCGCGAGATAATGCTCGAGCAAAAGCGGGATATCTTCGCGCCGGGCGCGCAGCGGCGGCAGCTGGATCTCGATCGTGTTCAGCCGGAACAACAGGTCCTGGCGGAAGCGTCCATCGTCGGCCAATTTGTCCGGCGCCAGATTGGTCGCCGCCACCACCCTGACGTCGATCGCCACCGGCCGGTTGGCGCCGACCGGCACCACCTGGCGCTGCTCGAGCGCGGTCAGCAATTTGGGCTGCAAATGCAGCGGCAGATTGCCGATTTCGTCGAGGAACAAAGTGCTGTGATCGGCCGCCTTGAGCCGCCCCAGGCGGTCGGCGGCGGCGCCGGTGAAAGCGCCCTTCACATGGCCGAACAGCTCGGACTCGAACAGGCTTTCGCTGGTCGCGCCGAGGTCGACAGCGACCATCGGCTTGCCGGCGCGGCGCGACAAACGGTGGATCTCGCGGGCGACGATTTCCTTGCCGGTGCCATTGTCGCCGAGGATGAGGACATTGGCGTCGGTTGGCGCCGCCCGCTCGATCAATTTGCGGACCCGGCTCATGCCTTCGGACTTGCCGAGCAAGGGCGTGTCGAGTGCGCCCGACTGACCGAGCTCGCTCGACCGCTCGCGCTCGACCCGCGCCTCGATCTTGCTGCGCCGCAGCGCCGCGGCGCTGCGCACCGTCGCCGCCAGCCGTTCGTTGCTCCACGGCTTGGCGACGAAGTCGCTGGCGCCGCGCTTGATCGCCTCGACCGCGGTCGAAACGGCGCCGTGGGCGGTGATGATGACCACCGCGGCGTCGCCGTCGGCGGCCATGATCCGGTCGAGGTAGGCCAGGCCTTCGCGGCCGTCAGTGGCGCCGCGCTCGAAATTGAGGTCGAGCAGGATGACGTCAGGCGCCTCCTTGCTCAGCAGCGCCTCTAGTCCGTCCGGCGACGGCAAGGTCGTCACGCATGCGAACAGGTCGCGCAGCGCTAGCCGCGCCGCCAGCGCAATGTCGGGGTCGTCATCGACCACCACGGCCAGTTCGAAAGGCGCGCTCATCCCCACGGGCCTAGCGCGATTGTCCGGAAACGAACAGTGATCCGTCGTCGGTTGGGCATTTGGCACATGGTTTGCATCTAATCTGGCATGAGCGGGACGATTACAACTGGTTTCGAGACCGTGGCGCGCGTCAGGGCGCCGCGGCTTTTGTCCGTTTCCGGACACGCACTGTCCGGAGGCGGACAATGAGCGTCATGGAATTCCGTACGCCGGCGGGCGACGGCGAGCCGGTCAGCGGCGGCAACATGGACCGGGTCGTGGTCAAGAAGCGCATCGACAAGCGCATCCTGATCGGCGGCGCCGGCGGCGCCGCCTTACTGCTCATCCTGCTCTTCTGGCTGTTCGCGCCGCGCGCCGGATCGCAATCGGTGAGCGCCGAGCGCCTTGGCATCGCCACCGTCGAAAACGGCCTGTTCGAGGACTTCCTGCCGCTGCGGGCGCGGGTAACGCCGTTGCTCACCGTCTATCTCGACGCCGTCGAGGGCGGCCGGGTCGAAGAACTGGCGGTCGAGGACGGCGCCAGCGTCGTCAAGGGCCAGCTGCTGGCGGTGCTGTCCAACGCCGATTTGCAGCTGTCGACCCTCGCCCGCCAGACCGAGGTCGAGCAGCAGTTGAACAACATGCGGAGCCAGGAGCTGGCGTTGCAGCAGGCGCGCAGCGCCAATATGCGCGACCTCAATCAGGCCGAGACCGATTTCGCCAAGGCGCGGCGGCAATATGATTTGCAAAAGCCGCTGTCCGAGCGCGGCTTCGTCTCCAAGAAGCAGTTCAACGACACCGCCGACGACCTCACTTACCAAACGAAGCGGCTGGCGATCCTCAAGCGCAGCATCGCCCAGGACGAGGCGCTGCAGTCAAGCCAGTTGGCGCAATTGCGCGCCTCCGCCTCGTCGTTGAACTCCAGCCTCGGCATCGCCCGCAGCAGTCTCAGCCAGCTCAACATCCGCGCCCCGGCGACCGGGCAATTGAGCGGCTTTTCGATCCAGCTCGGCCAGTCGCTCGAGCGCGGCTCGCGCCTCGGCCAGATCGACAGCGCCGGCGGCAACAAATTGGTCGCCGACGTCGACGAATTCTACCTCGGCCGGGTTAAGCCCGGCCAGGCCGGGACGGTTGACGCCGAGGGCAAGACCTTCAGGATGAAGGTCGCCAAGGTGTTGCCGCAAGTCCGCAACGGCCAGTTCCAGGTCGAGATGATCTTCAACGGGCCGGAGCCCAAAGCCATCCAGCGCGGCCAGACCATGCAGCTCAAGCTGACGCTCGGCGATTCCAGCCGCGCCATCCTGGTCCCCAACGGCGCCTTCTTCAACGACACCGGCGGCCAGTGGATCTTCGTCGTCGACCGCGGTGGCGACAGCGCCACCCGGCGCAACATCCAGATCGGCCGCAAGAACGCCGACTTCATCGAGGTGCTCGACGGGCTCAAGCCCGGCGAGAAGGTGATTACCTCTTCCTATTCCGGGCTGGTCGACAAGGACCGGCTGACCTTCGACAGCGACCAGTAAAGAAAGGGACCCGATCCATGCTGACCATGACCGGCCTGACCAAGACCTACCGCACCGACACCGTCGAGACGACCGCGCTCGATTCGATCGACCTCGACATCGCCGACGGCGAGTTCGTCGCCATCATGGGGCCGTCGGGCTGCGGCAAGTCGACCCTGTTGAACGTCATGGGCATGCTCGACAGCCCGACTGGCGGTTCCTACGTGTTCAACGGCCATGAGGTCGCGGGCCTTAGCGAAGCCCAGCTCGCCGACACCCGCAAGGCCAACATCGGCTTCATCTTCCAGAGCTTCAATTTGGTCGACGAGCTGACCGTGCGCGAGAATGTCGAACTCGCTTTGCTCTACCACAACATCCCGTCGGCCGAGCGCCGGGCCCGGGTCGACAAGGTGCTCGACAAGGTCGGCATCGCCCATCGCGCCAAGCACCGGCCGACCCAATTGTCGGGCGGCCAGCAGCAGCGCGTCGCCGTCGCCCGGGCCCTGGTCGGCGAGCCCAAACTGATCCTCGCCGACGAGCCGACCGGCAACCTCGACACCGCCCATGGCGAAGAGGTGATGCGGATGCTCCGGCAATTGAACCAGGAAGGCTCGACCATCGTCATGGTCACCCATTCCCCGGCCCACGCCGATTTCGCCAGCCGGATCGTCAACATGCTCGACGGCAAGATCCTCCAGGAACGCCGCCGCGCCGCCTGATGCAGACCCGAGGATAAAGGAACAGAGCCATGTGGCGGAATTACTGGACGGTCGCGGTCAGGGCCTTGGCCAAGAGCAAGACCTATTCGATCATCAACATCGCCGGCCTCGCCATCGGCATGGCCGCCTGCATCATGATCCTGCTCTACATCCGCTACGAGCAGAGCTACGACGAATGGATCCCGAATGCGGCGGACAGCTACCAGTTCCAGGCCTGGTACCCGAACCCCGACGACGGCGAGCCCGGCTTCTTCCAGATGTCTTCCTACGTCACCAAGGACCGCATCAAGAAGGATTTCCCGCAAGTCGAGCACGCCGCTTATTTCCAGAACGTCGGACCGGTCCTGTTCAAGGACGGCGAGGCGACCGCGACCGAGGATTATTTCTTCACCGACGACGATTTCCTGAAAGTCGTCAACTTGCCGCTGGCCGCCGGCACGACGCTGACCGGCCTCAACACCGCCGTCATGACCCAGTCGGAGGCGAAGAAGCGCTTCGGCACCGACCAGGCCCTCGGCCGGGTGTTCACTTTGATTTCCCGCGGCATCAAGATGGACTTCAAGATTGTCGGCATCTTGAAGGACCTGCCGAAGAACTCGCACCTCAAGGTCGCCGCCATCGGCCGGGTCGACTACCAGACCTACAACGCCCAGAGCCCGGACTTCCTGACCTGCTGGGGCTGCCAGTCGGGCTATGTTTACGCCAAGCTTCGCCCCGGCTCGGACGTCGCCGCCATGCAGGCGCAGATGCCGGCGTGGGAGAAGCGCAACATCCCCGACGAGCCCAACGCCGGCATCAACTACAATGCCGGCGACGACCAGGATTGGCATTTCATCAACATCCGCGACGTCCACCTCGGCAAGGCGCAGGCGGCGTCGATCACCCCGGGCAACGACCGCAAGAGCATCGCCACTTTCGCCATCATCGCCGTCCTCATCCTCGGCATGGCGGTGGTCAACTTCACCAACCTCGCCACCGCCCGCGCCAGCCAGCGCGCCCGCGAAGTCGCCTTGCGCAAGGTGCTCGGCGCCAACCGCAAGCAATTGATCGTCCAGTTCGTCGGCGAATCGATCCTGATTTCCGCCGCGTCGATGCTGCTTGCGCTGGCGCTGGTCGAGCTGCTGGTGAAGCCGTTCGCGGCCTTCCTCGAGGCGGACCTGTCCCTTCACTATTTCGGCGGCGGCGGGATCCTGCTCCCGGCCATCGGCCTGGTGCTGCTGGTCGGCGTCCTCGGCGGCCTCTACCCCGCCTTCTTCCTCTCCCGCTTCCAGCCGGCGCAGGTGCTGAAAGCCAATCGCTCGGCGGCGGAAACGCCGGGCTCGGGCCGGCTGCGGACGGCGCTCGTCGTGCTGCAGTTCGCCGTGTCCATCGGCCTCATCATCTGCACCGCCGTCATTTACGGGCAGACGGTCTACGCCCGGTCGGTCGACCCCGGCTACAAGCGCGACCATATCGTCCAGGTGGACGAGCTTGCCCGCGCCCAGCTGTGGGACAAAGGCGAGACCATCGTCGACGCCTTCGAGCGGGTGCCGGGCGTGGTCGCCGTCGCCCGCACCGACATCGGCATCACCACCGACAACAACAACAACACCGGTCTGCTGCCGCCGGGCGCCAACAAGATGGTCAACATCGGCCAGTACAACGTCGACGAAGGCTTCTTCGACGCCATGGGCCTGACCATGAAGGCTGGCCGCTGGTTCGACCCGAACCGGGCGATGGACGACATGACGACGCCCTATCCGCAGGACAAGGCGATCGAGCAGGCGCTCGCCAAGCGCGGCGTCAACGTCGTCCTCAACGAATATGCGGTGCGGAAGCTCGGCTTCAAATCGCCGCAGGACGCGCTCGGCAAGACCGTGCGCAGCGAACTCTTCTCCGAGGAGGCCGGGGTCGTCGACATCCACGTCATCGGCGTCGTCGGCGACAGCCGCTTCCGCACCGTTCGCCAGCCGATCGACCCGATCATGTTCCGCAACGTCAATCAGGGGCCGAGCTGGGCCATCGTCCGCTACAATGGCGATCCGGCGGCGGTCCGCGCCGGCCTCGAGCGCGAGTGGAAGAAGATCACCAACGAGGTGCCCTTCACTGCCGAATTCAGCGACGACATCATCGCCAAGGCCTATAAGGCGGAGGACGCTAGGGCGAAGATCTTCGCCGCCTTCGCCTTGCTGGCGGTGATCATCGGCTGCCTCGGCCTGTTCGGTTTGGCCGCCTTCACCGCCGAGCGGCGGACCAAGGAGATCGGCATCCGCAAGGTGCTCGGCGCCCGCACCCGCGACATCGTCCGGCTATTGGTCTGGCAGTTCAGCCGGCCGGTGCTGATCGCCAACATCATCGCCTGGCCGGTCGCCTGGTGGCTGATGCGCGACTGGCTGAACAGCTTCGACCAGAGAATCTCGCTTGGGCCGATCCCGTTCGTCGTCGCCGCTTTGGTGGCGCTGACCATCGCCGTCGTCACCGTCGTCGGTCATGCGATGAAGGTCGCCCGCGCCAACCCGATCCACGCGTTGCGCTACGAGTGATGCGATGATGACCGCGCGGGCATTGCTGGTTGCCGTTGCAGCGATGCTCGCCGCGGGCCGTGGCACCCCGGGCCTTCCCGAGCCCCGGGCGCCACTGTCCGCTTCCGCTTATCGGGAATGCGCGCATCCGGCCGGATCGGCCGGCGCCGCCAGGCCGCCGTCGCAGGCCTATTCCGCGCTGATGCCGTGAAGCGGGGCGGCTAGCCCTCGATCACCACCTTGGTGCCGATTTGCGTCACGCCGAAGACCTTCTCGGCGAATTTGAGCGGCAGCCGGACGCAGCCGTGACTGGCCGGAAAGCCGGGGTTGGGGCCGGCGTGGAAGGCGATGCCCTTGGGGTCGTACATCTGCATGAACGGCATCGGCGCATTGTCATATTTGCGGCTGAAGCCCTTCTTCTTCTTGGTCATCACCGTCCAGAAGCCGAGCGGGGTTTCCTTGCCCTTCTTGCCGCTGGAGATGGTGGCGACGCCGACCAGGGTCTCGCCGCGATAGACGTAGAACAGCTGGGTCAGCAGGTCGATGACCACCTTCGGCTCGCCCGCCTGCGGCATGGTCGCCGCCCATTTATACTCGCCCGGCTTCATCGCCAGCGGACCGAAGGCGGCAACCGCGTCCCTGTACGCTTCCGAGGCATTGCCCTGGGTCCAGCGATAGGGCAGCGGCTTGGCCGTGGCGACGGCGATTGGCCGCGGCTTGGGTGCCGGCGCCACCGCGCAGCCGGCGAGCAGCGCCGCGCCGGCAGCCACCAGACTAGATTTGACGATTGCCCGCACGCTCGACTCCCGATGTTGGTGGCCCGCTCCGCGACTTCCGCAAAAAGCCCGGTCGGTCAATGCCATGGTAAACGGATATTCTACGATTAACCGGCTTGGCGCTGCTGGTTCAGCGCGACGGCGGCGCGGATCAGATCCTTGAACGCGCTTTCGTTCAACGCATCGCCCTGGCGAATGTCGATCGCCCGCCGGGTGCCGGCGTCGAGGCTGGCGTTGAACAATCCCGCCGGATCGTCGAGCGCCGCGCCGTGCGCGAAGGTCAGCTTGACCTTGTCCTTGTAGGTCTCGCCGGTGCAGATCATGCCGCCGCGCGACCACACCGGCACGCCGGCGGGGTTCGACGGCTTGCGCCACTTCACGTCCTCGACGATGTCGGGGTCGGCGGCGCCGATCAGCGCCCGCACCCGCGCCAGTATGTCGGCGCGCCAATGCTCGTTTCCCAAGTTCATCGCTCCCGCCTGCTCCGTACGCCGCGGCTTTGCGTTATCCGCTGCCCCTCTTGCATGCGATAGCCTTTTTGCGCACCTTTCGCATGAAGGGGCGGCCTTTTTCATGGCGCAGGTCTTTCTCAGTTACGCGCGCGAAGATCGCTTGTGTGCGGAGCGAATGGCCCGAATCCTTGAAGCGGCGGGGCACCACGTCTGGTGGGATCGCCGACTGGACGGAGGTGAAGAGTTTTCGGCTGAGATCGAGGTCGCGCTGGATCGGGCCGATGTCGTGCTGGTTGCCTGGTCGAAAGACTCGGTGAAATCGCGGTGGGTCCGCGACGAGGCCGCGGCCGGCGGGGACAGCGGCAGGCTGATGCCGGTCAGCATCGACGGATCGCGGCCACCCATAGGTTTCCGCCAGTTCCACACGATTGACCTGACCGGCTGGAAGGACGCGAAGCGCGACAAGCGCACGGCGGAGCTGCTGCGCTCGCTGGATCGGCGGCTGAACGGGACCGAAGTTCCGCACCCGGCATCCGGCGTGGAGAAGGAGCGCCGTTTCGCCTGGCCCGCCGGCAAGCGGTTATTGGCCGTGGTCGCCATGCTGCTGCTCGCGACCACAGCCGGCTTGGGGATCTTCCTGTTGAACGACCGGCCATCGCCCGGCAGGCCGCTGCCAAAGCCGACCATCGCGCTCATGCCGTTCACGACGGCATCGAGCGATGCCCGCTTGCGCGATATCGCCGCCCAGGCCCAGGACTCGGTGTCGCACGCGCTTTCGCAAACTGGCGTTCCGGTGCGGATGCTGCAATCGCTGCCGCCGGACCGTCGCACCGCGGGCGACTTCCTGCTGACGGGTGAAATCAGCGGCTCCGGCGATAAGGTGGTGGCAACCATCCGTCTCGACGAAGCAACCAGTG
>DAIPLM010000053.1:0-9507 GCA_036769205.1 Sphingomicrobium sp. | reverse complement strand
CGCGGCGACGTCCATGACGAGACGCTGCAAAGCCACCTCGTCAGCGTCACCGAGGTGCGCATGTCGCCCGACCTGCGCCACGCCACCGCGTTCGTGATGCCGCTGCTCGGCCAGGACGTGGATGTCGTCCTGAAGGCGTTGCGCACCCACACCGCCTTCCTCCAGCGCGAGGTCGCCAGCCGGGTGCGGACCAAATATGCCGCCAAGCTGAAGTTCCTCGCCGACGAAAGCTTCGACGAAGGCAGCAAGATCGCCACCTTGCTCCGCGCGCCCAAGGTGGCGCAGGATCTCGACGAGGAATGACCGCGCTCGAGGCGCCGATGACCGGCGAGGGCTGCCACGCCGAACCGTTCACCGAAGCCCACCGCGAGCCACTCAAGGCCGCCTGCGCCGAGGACGGCGACATCTGGCGGCTGTACGCCAACAATTTCGGCCCCGACGGCTTCGATGCCAGCATCGACCTCTACGTCGGCAACCCCCGCAACCGGACGTTCGTCCTGTTCGACGGCGACGAGCTGGCGGGCATGTCGAGCTTCCTCGGCATCGACGAGGGCCGCGGCGTGCTGGAGATCGGCGGCACTTATTACCGCCCGCACCTGCGCGGCACGGGCTTCAACCGGCGGGTCAAAGCGATGATGCTGGAGCGCGCCTTTGCCGCCGACTTCCGCCGCGTCGAGTTCCGCGTCGACCAGCGCAACGTCCGCAGCCAGGCGGCATGCAAGAAACTCGGCGCGGTCCGCGAAGGCGTCATGCGCGCCGACCGCATCACCTGGACCGGCCACGTCCGCGACACCGTGCTGTTCGCGATTTTGAGAGACGAATGGCCGCTCTAGGCCGCTATTCATTCAGCTTGGCGGGATTAGAGTGGCGCGAATGACCCGATTCCTGCCGATCCTTGCCTTGCTCGTCGCCGCGCCTGTCATGGCAAAGCCCCTGACAGTCCGCATGGGCGAAACCTGGGTCTTCACCGTCGGCCATGGTCAGCCCGCCAACGCCCGCAAGGCCGTGCCCACCACCAAACCCGCCCCGGGCGAGATCAAGGTGTCGGTCCAGCCGCTGATGGGCACGACCATGACCATGACCAACAACGGCAGGTTCGATTACGCCTACCGCGCCGTGCTGATCTTGCAAGGCGGCAAGACCGGGCCCGCCAAGAGCTGCGCGGTGCCGGCCAACGGCCGCCTGGCCATCGAGCATTGGCCTCGGCGCGTGGCCGCGATCCGGCTCAGCGACTTCAAGCCGGCGCCGGCGGGAAGCCTCTGCCCCTGATGGCCAAGCTCTATTTCTACTACGCGGCGATGAACGCGGGGAAGTCGACCACGCTCATCCAGGCCGATTTCAATTATCGCGAGCGCGGCATGGAGACGATGCTGTGGACGGCGAGCTTCGACGACCGCTCGGGCGCCGGCACCATCGGCTCGCGCGTTGCTCTTTCGGCGCCCGCGCACACTTTTGACGCCGACGTCGATCTATTCGCCGCCGTCTCCGATGAGTTGAAAGAGCGTCCGCTGCACTGCGTGCTGGTCGACGAGGCGCAATTCCTCACCCGCGACCATGTCCTGCAATTGTGCCGGGTCAGCGACGACCTCGGCATTCCGGTGCTCTGCTACGGCCTGCGTACCGACTTCCAGGCCAATCTGTTCGAGGGCAGCGCCGCCTTGCTCGCGCTCGCCGACTCCCTGATCGAACTGAAGGCGGTCTGCGAATGCGGCCGCAAGGCAAGCATGAACCTGCGGGTGGATGCCGAAGGCCATGCGGTCGCCGCCGGCGCCCAGACCGAGATCGGCGGCAACGACCGCTACGTGGCGCTCTGCCGCCGCCATTTCTTCGAGCGCCTGCGCGAAGGGGAAGCGCGCCAGCTCAGCCTCGACATTCCGCGCACAAGCTAAAGCCGACCGCATTGACGGCTAGCCGCGTCGGGCAGATGCTGCCCAGCCGGGGGTCGATGATGATCGGCAAAATGGTTCATCTCGGGATTGCCGCCGCGGTCCTTGCGATTGCCGGGCCGGCATTGGCGCAGGCCATTGCATCGGACAGCCTGTCGACCGCCGTCGGGGGCGGCGACTTTGGCATTGTCAGGGTGCGGATCGACCCGGCGGTCGGCGAGCAGGACGCGGAAATTCGCAAGCTGCTCGGCACTTATGCGTTCGTCCGGATCGGCGAGCCGGCCGATTATCTGGTCTCCACCCAGCCCGATTTCCCGCTCGACATCGCCCTTGTCGACCTGCGCCAGCCGCGCCAGCATTGGCGTGGGTTCGACAGCGATTTCCAGGCCAAGGTGCCCGAGCCGCGCCAGTTCGCGATCGGCAATTTGCGCGCCGAGGGGACCAGCGACCGACTAACGCGCCTGCTAGTCGCCGCCTCGCGCCTGCGCGCCATCCTCGATCGGTCGCTTGCGGATATGCACGGCGTCGACACCTGCCTGCTCGTCGGGTCGTCGGCGGCGGGCGGCAGCAAGTCGGGTGAATGCGTGGCGCTGGGTGCGAAGGATTCGCGCAATATCTTCAATTTGGCGGAAACCGGCGGGCTCGGCGTGCTCAACCGGACCAACGCCGACCGCTATGTCAGCATCATCGCCGCCGACGGCAGCTTCAAGGTCGCGCCTTTCGGGAGTGCCGACGAACAAGCCGTGTGGAAGCTGGCGCCGGGGGCGGGAATCGAATTCCAGCCGAGGCTCGCCGCCAACCGCAACCCCGACGATCCGCGCGTCATGCTGCTGGTCTCCACCCGGCCTTTCACCATCGACGAACTTGCGCAGCCTTCGCCCCTGGAGCCCGAATGCGCCTATGCATTGTCCCCACACGAGTGCGTGCCGAAGCTGACCGGAGTCGCGCTCAACGGCGATCTCGCGGTGCGCTCGTTCCAGCTGATCGTGCCGCCCGAACCGCAACCGGCGATGGGCAATGGCTGGGACGTCACCGCCATGATGGCGGTGTGGATGGCGCAATTCTACTCGGTCCTGCCTTATTCGCGGGCGGAGATCGACGCCGACTCCAGGCTGCCCGAAGACCAGCGCCTGTTCCTCGCCTCACGCAGCTACGAAGAGCATCAGCACCGTTGCGGCGCGACCTTGGTCGGCCCGAACCTGGTGCTGACCGCCGCCCATTGCGTCGCCAAGGGGCAATATGCCGGTGTCGGCCTGGCGAAGCTGCTCAAGGAACGCCGGGTGCGGCTTGGCACGCGCAAGCTCGGCAAGGGCGGGCAAAGCTTCGCCATCGCCGCCGTCGCGGTCCACGCCGGCTATGACCCGGCCCGGGTCAACAATGATCTGGCGCTGTTGCTGCTCCAGCCCGATCGCGACAAGGGCGCGATTGACCAGCGGCCAATCACGGTCGCCGACCGGCCGTTGCCGGGAGCGGTCGATGCACTTGGCTTCGGCTGGGGATTTACCGGCGCGGTCGCGCCCAACGGCAACATCATGATGAGCCTCGAATCTCGGCTGCAGCATAATCCGGACGTTCTGCAATATGGCGAGATGACCTCGGTCACGCTCGACCAGTGCCGCCGCAAGCTTGCCGCGCTGGTGGCTCCGGGCATGGTCTGCATGTATTCCAAGGCGGCGCTCGAAGGGGCACCGAGCGCCGACGGGGTGTTCACCTGCCGTGGCGACAGCGGCGGGCCGCTGGTCCGCAAGGTCCGCGGCCGCGACGTGCTGGTCGGGGTGGTCAGCTGGTCGATGGGTTGCGGCTATAAGGACTATCCGTCGGTGTTCACCGACGTTGGCAGCTATGCCAGGTGGATCGCCGCCGCCCGCGCCCAATTGAAGCCCGGAATGGCGATCCGCACGGCCGATCCGGCGCGCCCCGCCGGGGGACGCGCCGGCACCAGCCCGTGACGGGGTTAGTGGTCGGTCGAGCCCTGCTCGGTGACGTTATTGGTGGCGTCGTCGGCGTTCATGGTCGCGTTGGCGTCCATCGCGTTCGCATCGATCGACGCATTGGCGTCCATCGCCGCATTCTCGTCGACCAGCACCTCGGTGTTGGTGTCGGCGACGACGTCATTGGTTGCCGCTGGCTCGCGGTTGCAGGCGCCGATCGCCAAGCTCATCGCCACCATCGCCGTTCCGGTCAGTAATTTGCGCATCATGCCCTCCCTGTTCGTGTCTTCCGTTACTCTCCCTAAACGAAATGCAGTTTGCGCAACAGGGTATTGAAGCGAGGCTGGTTGTGTAGCGGCAACAGGAACGGATCGCTGAGCAGATAGACCAGGCCGGAATCGGCCTGCTGCGATGCCGCTTCGAGTGCGTCGAGCGCATCACCCGCCCTGCCCCATTGGGCCAGCACCTGGGCTTGCTGATAGAGGCCATTGTCGCCTTCGGCGCGGCGCAATTCGTCGAAGGCGGCCGCCGCGCCGGCGGCATCGCGGCGGCGGATGGCGGCGATCGCCTTGCCGGGGATGGCGAGCAAACCAATCTTCTCTTTGGCGAATTCGGCCGCCGCCTCGTCGAGCCGCCCGGTCATCAGTAAGGCATTGCCGATGTCGCCATGGGCGCCGCCGATCGCCGGGTTGATCTCCAGCGCCCGCCGCGCCGCGGCGATGGCGCCGGCATAATCGCCGCTGGCGAAGCGGATCCGCCCGGCGGTCTTGAACAGGCTCGGGTTGAGCGGGTCGAGCGTCTGCGCCCGCGCGATCGCTGGCTCGGCAACATCGAACTGCCGCCGCCGCGCCCGATAGAGCGCGACCAGGCTCAGCACCTCGGGGCTGCCATCACCGAGCTCCCGCGCCTTGCGGTAGGGCGCGTCGGCGGCGCCGATGTCGAGCATTCCGTAGAACAAGGCATAGCCGAGCGCGGCGTGGCCGTCGGCGAACTGGCCGGCGCTGGCGATCGCCCGCCGCGCCTCGGCGACCGCTTGCGCATAGAGCCGGCGGCGCTCGTCCGCTTGCGCATATTGGTTGGCGATAACCGCCATCGCCCGCGACCGCGCCGCCCGCGCCGCCGCATAATCGGGGTCGAGCCGCACCGCTTCGCTGAACTGGTCGAGCGCGCCCCGGTCGCTGGCTTCATCGCGCTGGGAATCGAACAATTCCTTGCCGCGCAGATAAGAATCGAAGGCGCCGACATTGTCGGTGCCGCCGCTGCGCGCCCGCGCTTCCTTGCCGCCGGCGAGCTCGGCCGACAGCGCCGCGCTGACGGCGTCGGCGATGTCGCTTTGCAGCTGCAATAAATTGGTCATCGCCCGGTCGAAGCTCTGCGACCATTTGCTAAAGCCCGACGACCCGTCGATCAGCTCGACCGCGATCCGCACCTGGCCGCCAACGGCGCGGACATTGCCGTCGAGCAAATTGGCGACGCCCAATTTGCCGGCAATGGCGCGGCTGTTGTCTGAACGGTCGCGGAAGGCGTTGGACGATGCCTGCCCGACCACTTTCAGCAGGGGATTGCGCGCCAGCCGCGCCCGCAGCTCGGCCGCCAGCCCGTCCGACAGATATTGCTGCCCCTTTTGCCCGCTCAGATTGTCGAACGGCAGCACCGCGATGCTGTTGGCGGATGCCGAGGCCGGCGCCAGCACCAGCCGCCAGGCCGCATAACCGCCGGCCGCGACCGCGACCGCCCCGCCGCCGGCAAGCACGGCCCGGCGATTGACGGCTGGCCGCGAGGACCTGGGGGTCATTGGTTTCGCCGGCCGGCCCATGATTTCGGCGACGGCCCTGACCGCGCGCTGCATCGCCGGGTTGCTCGCTTTCATTCCCCCGCGCGAAATGTCGAGCGACTGGAACTGGCGGAAGCCGAGCGGTGGCGCGCCGCCGTCGAGCGACAAGGGCACCAGGCAATTCTTGTCGCGGCCGAGGCTGGCCTCGTCCTGGACCCAGTGCGAGGCGATCGAATTGGCCGACCACAGCACGACCACCGCCCGAGCGCCTTCCAGCGCCGCGCCGATCTGCGCCCCGAACCGCTCGCCGCCGGAAATCAGATCGTCCCACCAGACCTTGAAGCCGGCGTCCTCGAGAATGCGGATGACGGCACGGGCGGCTTTCTCGTCGGGCCGTGCGTAGCTGACGAAGACATAGTCGCCGTCCGGCGCCGATCCGCCTTCGCCTGTCGTCCGGCCCATGGCACGCCCCCGACCGCCGGCCCCGCATCGGCCCGGCCCGCGCAACCCTACCCAATCGCCGCGGCGATGGCTATCGCGACCGGCCATGGCGCTCCACGGCTGGATCATTCTCGACAAGCCGATCGGCATCGGCTCGACGCCCTGCGTCTCCGCCGTCAAGCGGGCGCTTCGCGAAGCCGGAGAACCGAAGACCAAGGTCGGCCACGGCGGCACCCTCGACCCGCTCGCCAGCGGCGTCCTGCCGATCGCCATCGGCGAGGCGACCAAGCTCGCCGGCCGCATGCTCGATGCCACCAAGGCCTACAATTTCACCATCCGCTTCGGCGAGCAAACCGATACGCTCGATGCCGAGGGGCAGGTGATCGCCACCAGCGATGTTCGCCCAACCCTCGCTGAAGTCGAAGCCGTGCTGCCGCGCTTCACCGGCCCGATCGACCAGATCCCGCCAACCTATTCCGCCATCAAGATCGGCGGCAAAGCCGCTTATGCATTGGCCCGGGCGGGCGAAGACGTGGAAATGAAGCCGAGACGGGTCACTGTCCGCTTCCTCTGCGTCTCCGCGTCTCTGCGCGAACCAAAGAATAATCTCGCGCAGCGCCGCGGACACGGCGAAACTCTGAAATCAGTCACTCTCTCCGCAACCGTCTCCAAGGGCACCTACATCCGCTCCCTCGCCCGCGACATCGCCCTCGCCCTTGGCACCGTCGGCCACGTCACCATGCTGAGGCGCACGCGCGCCGGCCCGTTCGGGCTCGAATTGGCGATATCGCTGGACAAACTGGCCGAAATCGCTAAGGCGCGCACCCTTGATGGGGCGGTTTTCCCGCTTTCCGCGGGGCTGGACGACATCCCGGCCCTCCCCGTCACTCCCGACCAGGCCATGCTGCTCCGTCACGGACAGCACCTGACCGGGACCCCCGCGAAGCCGGGTCTCTATCTCGCGACTGACGATCATCGTCCCGTCGCTCTGGTCGAGATTTCGGCAGGCGACGTCCGCGTCGTCCGCGGGTTCAACCTTTGATGAATAGAAACGGAGTTACCCGATGTCGATTACCACCGAGCGCAAGGCCGCGCTGGTCAAGGAACATGGCCGCGGCAAGGACGACACCGGTTCGCCCGAAGTCCAGGTCGCCATTTTGACCGACCGCATCCTCACCCTGACCGAGCATTTCAAGACCCACGCCAAGGACAATCACAGCCGGCGCGGCCTGCTGATGATGGTCAACAAGAGGCGCTCCTTGCTCGATTTTCTGAAGCGCGAGGATGTCCAGCGCTACACCGATCTGATCGGCAAGCTCGGCCTTCGCAAGTAACCCGCAAGGGCGCCTCCGGGCGCCCTTCGCATTTGGGCTCGGCCGCATTCGGCGGCCGGCCTTGGGGCAGATAAGGCCCCGCACCGCTCGCAGGCCGGTTGCCTGCTCTAGATGACCTCATCCGCATCCGGCGCATGAGTGAAGGAATTCACATGTTTGATATCAAAACCGTGGAAATCGAGCTTGGCGGCAAGACCCTCAAGCTCGAAACGGGCCGCGTTGCCCGCCAGGCCGACGGCGCCGTCTTGGCGACCCTTGGCGAAACCGTCGTCCTTTGCGCGGTCACCGCCGCCAAGTCGGTCAAGCCGGGGCAGGACTTCTTCCCGCTGACCGTCCACTATCAGGAAAAATTCTCGGCCGCCGGGCGCATCCCGGGCGGCTTCTTCAAGCGCGAGCGCGGCGCCACCGAAAAGGAAACTTTGACCAGCCGCCTGATCGATCGCCCGATCCGGCCGTTGTTCCCCGAGGGCTTCTACAATGAGGTCCTGGTGATTGCCCAGGTGCTGTCCTACGACGGCGAGAACGAGCCCGACATTCTGGCGATGATCGCCGCCAGCGCGGCCCTGACCATCTCCGGCGTTCCCTTCATGGGCCCGATCGGCGGCGCCCGCGTCGGTTATATCGACGGCGAATATGTCCTCAACCCGAGCCAGGAGCAGATCAAGGCCGGCAGCCTCGACCTCGTCGTCGCCGGCACGCCCAACGCCGTGATGATGGTCGAATCCGAAGCCAAGGAGCTGTCGGAAGACGTCATGCTCGGCGCCGTCATGTTCGCTCACAAGGCGTCGCAGCAGGTCTGCAAGGCGATCATCAGCCTCGCCGAAAAGGCCGCCAAGGACCCGTGGGAGCTCGCCACCAGCGACGCCAAGACCGCCGCCAAGGCGAAATTGAAGACCGTCATCGGCAAGGACGTCGAGGCGGCCTACAAATTGACCAACAAGCAGGAGCGCTCGACCGCGCTGAACGCCGCCCGCGACAAGGCGAAGGAAGCCTTCGCCGACGCCGACCCGCAGGAGCAGATGGCGGCGTCGAAGGCGGTCAAGGCCCTGGAGGCCGACATCGTCCGCAGCGCCATCCTCAAGGACGGCCGCCGCATCGACGGCCGCGACACCAAAACCGTCCGCCCGATCGAGTGCATGGTCGGCTTCCTGCCCCGCACCCACGGCTCGTCTTTGTTCACCCGCGGCGAGACCCAGGCGATCGTCTCGACCACTTTGGGGACCAAGGACAGCGAGCAGATGATCGACGGGCTGGAGGGCCTCTCCTTCCAGCGCTTCATGCTGCACTATAACTTCCCGCCTTATTCGGTCGGCGAGGTCGGCCGCTTCGGCGCCCCGTCGCGCCGCGAGACCGGCCACGGCAAGCTCGCCTGGCGGGCGATCCACCCGATGCTGCCGAGCGTCGAGGAGTTCCCCTATACCGTCCGCGTCCTCTCCGACATCACCGAGTCCAACGGCTCCAGCTCGATGGCGACCGTCTGCGGCGCCTCATTGGCGCTGATGGACGCCGGCGTGCCGCTGCCGCGCCCGGTGGCGGGCATCGCCATGGGCCTGATCCTCGAAGGCAAGGACTATGCGGTGATCAGCGACATCCTCGGCGACGAGGATCATTTGGGCGACATGGACTTCAAGGTCGCCGGCACGTCCGACGGCATCACCGCCTTGCAGATGGACATCAAGGTCGCCGGCATCACCGAGGAGATCATGAAGGTCGCCCTCGCCCAGGCGCATGAGGGCCGCGCCCACATCCTCGGCGAAATGAGCAAGGCGCTGGATCACACCCGCACCGAGCTTTCCGCCCACGCGCCGCGCATCGAGACGATGTCGGTGCCCAAGGACAAGATCCGCGACATCATCGGCACCGGCGGCAAGGTCATCCGCGAAATCGTCGCGACGACCGGCGCCAAGGTCGACATCGACGACGAGGGCGTGATCAAGATCAGCTCGTCCGACGTCGCCCAGATCGAGGCCGCGCGGCAGTGGATCCACGGCATCGTCGCCGAGCCCGAGCCCGGCACCATCTACACCGGCAAGGTCGCCAACATCGTCGACTTCGGCGCGTTCGTCACCTTCATGCCCGGCAAGGACGGGCTGGTCCACGTCTCGGAAATCCGCAACGAGCGCGTCGAGAACGTCCGCGAC
>DAIPLM010000052.1:0-9509 GCA_036769205.1 Sphingomicrobium sp. | reverse complement strand
AGCCCGCGCCATATCGAGGTGCAGGTGTTCGGCGACGCCTATGGCAACGTCGTCCATCTGTTTGAGCGGGACTGCTCGCTCCAGCGCCGCCATCAGAAAGTGATCGAGGAAGCGCCCGCGCCCGGCATGGACGAAGAGACGCGAGAAGCGGTGTGCGGCGCGGCGGTGCGCGCGGCGCAGGCGGTGAATTACGAAGGCGCCGGGACGATCGAATTCATCGCCGACGCCTCGCAAGGACTGCGCGCCGACCGCATCTGGTTCATGGAAATGAACACGCGCCTGCAGGTCGAGCATCCGGTGACCGAGGAGATCACCGGCCAGGACCTGGTCGAATGGCAGTTGCGCGTGGCGAGCGGGGAGAAACTGCCGAAGTTGCAGGGCGAGCTGGCGATCACCGGCCACGCCATTGAAGCGCGGCTTTATGCCGAAGACCCGGCCAAGGGCTTCCTGCCGAGTGTCGGGCGGCTCGAGCATTTCGACCTTGGCGAGGACGGCCGCATCGAAACCGGGGTGGAGGAGGGCGACGTCATTTCGCCCTTCTACGACCCGATGATCGCCAAGCTGATTGCGGTTGGCGGCGACCGCGATGAGGCCATTGGCGAGCTGGCGGCGATTCTCGACGCCATCGAGGTGTGGCCGGTCAGGACCAACGCCGGCTTCCTGTTCAACGCCATCCTCGACGAGGACTTCGGCACCGGCCGCATCGACACCGGCTTCATCGCCCGCAAGCTCGGCGAGATGGTCCCCGATCCCGAGCCCGACGACAGGATCTGGCGCGGGGCGGCGGCGGTGGCGACGGCGGAAGAGGAAGGCGAACCGTTTGCCGGCCTGGCGGGGTTCCGCCTCAATGCGCCTGAGCGGGCCTCGGCCACTTTGGGCAGTGGCGGCAAGTTCCGCCGCATCGACCTCGACGATGAGGCGCCGATGGCGGCCGTGTCCGGCTTCCGCGACGACGAACGCGTGGTCGTCTTCTACGAGGGTCAGGCCTATGCTTTCGACCTCACCGCGCGCAACAGCGTCGGCGCGGCGGCCGGCGACGGCGTCATCGTCGCGCCGATGCCGGGGAAGGTAACCAGCATCGAAGTTTCACCAGGCGAAAAGGTTGCGAATGGGCAACGCTTGTTGACGTTGGAGGCGATGAAGATGGAGCATGGGCTGGTGGCGCCGTTCGACGGCGTGGTCGCCGAGCTCAACGCCAAGGCCGGGGCGCAAGTCGGCGAAGGCACCGTGCTGGCCAGGATTGAGAAGGCAGGCAAATAGGGTTCACGCGAAGGCGCAAAGGCGCGAAGGACCTTGCTTCTTGGCGCCTTCGCGCCTTTGCGTGAAACAATTTTCCTTCCCGCTTCGCGGGAGTGACTGGAGCAAAAGAATGAACATCACCGGCATTTCCGCGGTCGTCACTGGCGCCGCCTCGGGGCTCGGCGAAGCCACCGCCCGCGCGCTCGCCGCCAAGGGCGCCAGGGTCGCCGTGCTCGATCGCGATGTCGAGCGCGGTGAGAAGGTCGCTAGCGAGATCGGCGGCATTTTCTGCGAAGTCGACGTCACCAGTGACGACAAGGTCGCCGCCGCTTTCGCCAAGGCCCGCGCCGCGCACGGACAAGAGCGGGTGCTGGTCAATTGCGCCGGCGTCGCCAACGCCGCGAAGACCGTCGCCCGCGACAAGGAAACCAAGGCGCCGAGAATGTATCCGATGTCGCAGTTCGAGCTGGTCATCGGCATCAATTTGATCGGCACCTTCCGCTGCATCAGCCATTCGGCATTTGGCATGGTCGGCCTCGACCCGCTCGACGATGGCGAGCGCGGCTGCATCATCAACACCGCCTCGGTAGCGGCGCAGGACGGCCAGATTGGCCAGGCGGCCTATTCGGCGTCGAAGGGCGGGGTGCTGGCGATGGCGCTGCCGATCGCCCGCGACCTGATGAACGACGGTGTCAGGGTCAACACCATCCTGCCCGGCGTGTTCAAGACGCCGATGGTGGCAATGATGCCGCCGAATGTGCAGGACGCGCTGGCGGCGCAGGTGCCATTCCCCAAGCGCCTCGGCCAGCCGGAGGAATATGCCCGCCTCGCCTGCTTCATGGTCGAGAACAATTATCTGAACGCGGAGAGCGTGCGGCTCGATGGCGGCATAAGGATGGCGCCGAGGTAATTGGCGATATGTTCCAATCCGCTCATCCTGAGGAGCCATTGAGCTTGTCGAAATGGCGTCTCGAAGGACCCATCGAGACGAGGCTTCGGCTTCGCTCAGCCTCTCCTCAGGATGAGCGGTGATGACAGCTCTGGATGAAGACGATCTCCTCGACGCCATGGCCGACGTCGCGCGCGAAGCGGGAGCGGCGATCCTCGACATTGTCGCGCGCGGTTTCGACGTCGAACAGAAAGGCGATTCATCGCCAGTCACCGAGGCCGACCGCGCCGCCGAATTGATCATTCTCGCGGCGCTGGCGAAGGCCGCGCCCGGCGTCCCGGTGATTGCCGAGGAGGAGGTCGCGGCGGGGCGCATCCCGGTGCATGACGGCACCTATTTCCTGGTCGACCCGCTTGACGGGACCCGGGAGTTCGTCCGCGGCGGCGACGATTACACCGTCAACATCGCGTTGCTGGTCGACAATGTGCCGCGCCTTGGCGTCGTCTATGCGCCGGCGACCGGCCGGCTGCACGGCGGCATCGCCGACAAAGGCGCATGGCTGGACGAAGGGCAGGGCCGGGTCATAATTCGCTGCCGTGCTTGCGCCCAGCCGCCAATCGTCGTCGCCTCGAAGTCGCATTTCACCCAGAACACGTCGGACTATCTGGCGCTTGCGGCGCCGGGTTGCGGCTATGAGGCGATCGGCTCGAGCCTCAAATTCTGCCTGATCGCCGAGGGCCGCGCCGATTTCTATCCGCGGCTGTCGCCGACCAGCGAGTGGGACACGGCGGCCGGCCATGCCGTGCTGCTCGGCGCCGGCGGCCGGGTCGACGGACCGGACGGCAAGCCGCTCGCCTACGGCAAGCCGGCCTTCCTCAACCGCGCCTTCGTCGCCACCGGCGGCTGGCCGGCGCCGCACTGCGCACCGTTCCTCGAGGAATTCGCCGGCGGCGGCGACCTACCGCAGGGCGTCTAGCCGGCGGGCGCGTGCCACACGGAATATTCCATCCATTCCGGATGAAACTCCCGCCGCCGCTCGCCGGCGCGTTCGCGCTGCAGCCGCTCGATCTCGCGCCGCAGGGTCATGATCTGGGCCTGCAGCGCCGCCAGCACCAGGTCATGGCGCGGGCGGGTCAAGGCGAGCAGGCCGGTCAAACGCTCCGCATCGGCCAAGGCTTGGCCCGCCTCGGCGAGCCAGCGGTCGTGATCGGATGTGCGTGGATTCACCGGCTGCCGCCCTCCCTGGCCGCCGCCGATAGTGACACGAAATTGCCAAACCGTGGCGCTTACTTCCAAAACGGACACAATTTAGACTGACTTGGCGCCGGTTTGATGGATATTAAGGACCTGCTCGGTTCTTTTTACGACGTTATTCCTGGGAAGGCGCGTCATGAGTGAACTCGAGCCTGTCCGGCCGGCGACGGCTGTCGACTATAATGCCACCAAGCCCGCCTTATTGTTTGGCAGCGATGCCCGCCGCCGCGCCCGCGCCGAAACCGCGCTGGCGGCGTCGGGCGTGCGCCTGGTCGATTCGGCGCCCCTCGACCGGGCGGGTGAGCGGCTCGACAACCAGCTCTCGCTCGGGCTGGCCTGGCTGGAGCTCGGCGAGGAGGACGCGACTCCGGCGCTCGACGATCTCTTGTTGCGGCTCAACGCGCTTGCCGAGGACCGCGGCACCGTCGTTATCGCCTCGGCCCCGCTCGCGCTGGTGGACCTGCTCGCCGGGCGACTGACTCACCGTGCGACCGAAATCCTGGTCGATCCCGACGGCTCCCAGCGCGCGGCGGCGCTGGCCGTGGCATTGTCCGGCGCACTCGACGATGCCGGGGTCAGGGACGTCGGCAAGGACAATGCCGCGCGGCTTCGCCAATTGTCGGACGAGATGGGGCGCATCGCCGCCACCTTGGCGCGGCTGTCGACCGGGCCGGGCAGCCCGGCGGTCAAGCCCGGCGAAGGCAAGGCCGCCCCACCGGCGGTCGAGGCCGAGACCGTCCGCGCCGTTATCCGCGCCCGTCGCCTGCGCTCGCGCTTCTTCTCGGAGGAATTGTTCGCCGACCCCGCCTGGGACATGCTGCTCGATCTGTTGCAGGCCGAAATCGCCCAGTTGCGCGTCCCGGTGTCGAGCCTGTGCATCGCCGCCGCGGTGCCAGCGACGACCGCCCTCAGGTGGATCAAGACGATGACCGAGCAGGGCCTGTTCGTCCGCCGCGCCGACCCCCACGACGGCCGCCGCGTGTTCGTCGAGCTTGCGCCCTCGGCGAGCGACGCCATGCGCCGCTATTTCGCCGAGGCCGGAAAGCCCGCCGTCGTCTGAAAATCCTGTCTGGACAATCTCTTGGCATGATGCAGGATGCCCCGATCGTGTTGCGTCCGGGGGATCGCCATGTTCAATCGCCGCCAATGGTTGCTTGGCTGCGGCGCCGGTTTGTCGGTGCTGGCACTGCCCCGCCGGCTGGCGGCGGCGGCAACGGGCCGGGTCTATCGCGTGCCGGTCGATCTCGCCTCGCGGCGGTTGATCGTCACCTGCACGATCGAGGGCCAGGGGCCGTTCGCCTTCGGCATCGACACCGGCGGGGTCGTCAGCATGATCGACGCCGCGCTCGCCGCCCGGCTCAAATTGCGAAAGCGCGGCAAGACCGGCCTCGGCATCGCCGGCCGCATCGACCGGTACCAGATGTACGAAGCGCGCGAAGTCGTGTTCGGCAATGCCTTTCGCCAGCAAGCGGTGCTGCTCGCCGGGCTTGAGGGATTGGGCCTGGGGCGCGGCGTCGTCGGGATGCTCGCCGCCGGCTGCATGACGACCATCGACGCCGAGCTCGACTTTGTGGCCAAGGAGTGGCGGCTTTATCCCGACGGCGGCCCGGACCGCTCGGGCTGGGTGCCGCACGAAGACGCCATTCGATCGGAACGCGTCGGCTCGCCGCATTTGTTGGGCAAGGCGGCGATCGGCGGTGAGGGATTGCGCTGCCTGCTCGACACCGGCGCCCCGTCGCCGACCATCCTGCGGCCGAAGGCAGCCCGGCGCTGCGGCATCGACCTCGACGCCCACAATTGGTCGCCGGCCCAGTCCAACGGCAAGGAAGCGCGGGTTTTTCGGGCGCCGCAGCCGCTGGAGGTCGGCGGGCTCACGCTCGATCGCGCGCTGGTCATCGTCAACGAGCAAGCGCCGAGCTTCGTCGGCGACGGCATCATCGGCCTGCCGGTCATCCAACGCCTGAACCTTGCCACCAGCGTCAAGCGCGGCCTGCTGTGGACGCGGCCCAACGGGCTGCCGCCCGCGCCCTGGCGCTACAACATGTCCGGCTTGTGGATCGACCGGCGTGGCAACGGGATCGTCGCCGACCGCGTCGGCAAGGGCAGCCCGGCGGAAGCGGCCGGGATCGCGCCTGGCGATCGCCTCGAAGGGCTGGCGTTCGGGCCCTTGATCGCCCGCCTCAACGGCCCGGCCGGCCAGCAAGTGCCGCTGCGGGTCGCCGGCCGTGATGTCGTGCTGACCCTCGCCGACTATCTGTGAGCCTGGGGCGGCGTGCTTGCGAGCGCGCCGGCGGCATGGCAGGGCTTGTGCCCAAGGGCGCTTAGCTCAGCTGGTAGAGCGGCTCGTTTACACCGAGTAGGTCGGCGGTTCGAACCCGTCAGCGCCCACCAATCGCGCTCCGCGGACGAAAGCATTCGTAACCCCCGCTTTACGACTGGCAACCTTCGACCCGGAAGTGGATCGAATATGACGAAATTTCTCATTTCCTTCCCAAGCGAGGCCCTGGTGCTCACCGAGGAGGACTATCCGATCGTCTCCGCTGAATCCCATGCGATCAACGAGGAAGCTAAAGCGGCGGGCGCCTACGTATTTGGTGGAGGGATCGACGAGCAGGTCGATCCCGTGCTGGTTTCCGCCGACGGAACGGTTTCCGGCGATATCTACCCCGGAAGCCGGCTCACCGGCGGATTTGCGGTGTTAGAGCTGCCGACCCGCGAACATGCCATCCATTGGGCGCGGAAGATTGCGGCCGCCTGCCGTTGCCCGCAGGAACTCCGCGCGTTCGGGTTTGACCCGGCGAGCTAGCGCCACTTTCCTACAAAGCAGCCATTAGCGATTACAATCCCCGCACCAGCTTCACCGCCAGGCCGAGCCACGCCGGGTTGGGGATGACTTGCTGGCGGCCCCCGGCTTCGAGGGGGAGCAATTGGAGCTTGTCCTCGTCGCGGTTGATCAGGCGGCCGAACAGGAAACGGCCGGCGGGGCGGGGGACGAGCACGTCGCGGTTGAGGGCGGCGGCGAAGCGCTCGGGCGGCAGTCGGTCGAGCCACAGCTCGTCGCCGGCGCGATAGTCGCCGAGGCTGGCGGCGACGGTCATCGCTACCTGGCCCGGCGTGTTGCGCGGCGGCACGACCAGGCCGGTGCGGCGAGGCGCGTGGGCGCCACCCGCCCCGAGCACGGCGATAACCTCCAGCTCGGCGCGCTCGGGATGGTCGACGAGGTCGGCGGCGTCGACGCCGAGCGCGGCGGCGATGCGGTTGAGCCAGCCGACCGAGACGGTGCGGGTGCCGGTTTCCAGCCGGCCGATGGTCTGGGCGGTGGTCGGCGGCAGGCAGCGGCGGCCGACGTCGTCGAGGGTCATGCCCTTGGCCTTGCGCACTTCACGGATGCGGGTGATCATTTGGCCCCCAAGAATAACCAATGTGGTTTTTCACTGTCCTACAGATTTGCCGATGTGGCAAGCTCTCTGCCGAATCGATGGCGGGAGGCGAGATTGGTCGAGGCGCGCAAGTTGCTGCTCAGGGAGTGCACGATCGAAGGCGAGGTGGTGGCCTCGCCCGGACGCCAGACGACTGCCAAGCGGCCGCGCCGCTCCGTCACCGTCAACCTCGCCGAATCGCCCTTGGGCTGGCTGTTCGCGCGCGGCCATATTGCCCGCCGCCAGTTCGACGCCGGCGAGAAACTGCGCGGCGACTGGGAGCGCGGCCAGCTGGCGGCATCGGTGACCATGGCCTGGGATTCGGCGCCGGTGGCGCGCGGGCGAGGCGGGCGGGCGCCGGCAGCGGACCTTAATAGCCATCAGATCGACGCCCGCCGCCGCTTCGAGGCGGCGATCGCCGCCGCCGGGCCTGGCTTGGCAGACATCCTGTGGCGAATCGTCTGCTCGGGCGAGGGCATGCGCGAAGCGGAAAGCGCGCTGGGCTGGCCGGCGCGGGCCGGCAAGGTGGTGTTGACAATCGCCCTCGACCGGGTCGCCGATTTTTACCGGATGGCCTGATCTGGCGGTCTCGGCGCGACAGTTCTACTACGCGTCCTGCTGCAAGCGAAAGGCATATCGAATGATCCTCTACGGTTCAACTTTGTCGCCGTTCGTCCGCAAGGTGATGGTGTTCGCCGGCGAGAAGGGGATCGAGCTCGAACTGAGGCCGACCGGCCTGCCCAACCCGGAGCCGGAGTTTTGCGCGGCGAGCCCGTTCAGGAAGATGCCGGCTTTGGTCGACGACGACTATTGCCTCGCCGATTCGACGGCGATCGTCCACTATCTGGAGGCGAAGGTGCCGGAGCCGGCGCTAATCCCCGCCGAGGCGCGAGCACGCGGGCGGACGATCTGGTTCGAGGAGTTCGCCGACACAATCCTGTTCGCGTGCGGCGGCAAGATGTTCTTCAACCGCATCGTCTCGCCCTTGTTCTTCAAGCGGCCGGGCGACGAAGCGGTGGCGGAGGCGGCGCAGCGCGAGGAATTGCCGCCGATCCTCGATTATCTGGAGACGGTGGTGCCCGACGCCGGCGGCTTTTTGGTCGGCGATGGGCTGACGCTGGCCGATATCGCGGTGGCCGGGCCGTTCGCCAACTTCCGCCATCTGGGGATTGAGCTTGGCGACCATCCCCGAACTGCTGCGTATGTCGAGCGGATGCTGGCGCGGCCGACCTTTAGCCAGTGGGTCGAGCGCGAGGCGGCGATGCTCGCCAAGCTCCGCCAAGCCGCCTGACACAAACGCGCCGCGCCCGGTGAGGAGCGCGGCGCGGTTGGTGACGGCTTACTTGCCGGTCGGGGTCGAGTCGTCGGACTCGTCTTGCGGCTGACCGGTCTCGATGTCGGCGCTGCCGGCATCATTGTCTTGTGCGCCCTGACCTTCGGCGGCGAAGTCCTGGTCCTGCTCGCCCTTGGTCAGATAGTCGCTCGACTGGTCGCCGCTGGAGCCGACGAAGCTGCTGCCGCCCTGGCCTCCTTGCTGGCCGAAGGCGGCGGTGCCGGTCGCCTCGCCAGTCGCGCTCTGGCCGCCGGTCTGGCCGGTGCGCTCGGACACGGTGGCATTGCCGCCAGCCGACTGGCCCTGCTGGCCGAAGGCGGAGCTAGGGCGGTCCTGGCCGCTCGGCGGCGTGCCGGTTTCGCCGGTTTCGGGCGGATTGCCCTGCTGGCCGGTCTCATTCTCGCGGTTGCGGCGCTCGGTCTCGCGGTCGATGCCTTCCTGGCCTTCGGTTTGCGAGCGGTCGTTGTCGTCGGTCATGAATGCCTCCTCGTTAGCCCCATGCTCTCAAGGGCTTAACCACGAGGGAAGGCGGGCGTTCCGTCACCGCAATGTCCGATGCGACGAACGGCGACGGATGCGACCAAATGACGTTCAGGCCTGAGCTTCGCCGTCTTCGACAGGAGCTTCCGCCGCGGGCTCTTCCGCGGGTTCGGCGTCGGCGGCCGGAGCAGCCTCTGCCTTTGCCTCTGATTCCGCTTCCGCTTCCGCTTCCGCTTCCGCTTCCGCGTCCTCGGCCGAAGCCTCGGCCTCGAGCTCCTCGGTCGCGAGCGGGGCGGCGTCGGCCTCGAACATCTGGCCCGAGACGTCGATGCCCTGGGCCTGGAGGTCGGCCTCCTCGGGTGAGCGGGCGACGTTGACGTGGACGGTGACGTGCACCTCTGGGTGGAGAGCGACCTTGACGTCGTGCATGCCGACCGCCTTGATCGGCCGGTCGAGCACCACCTGACTCTTGGTCACATGCGCGCCCTGGCCGGCCAGGGCCTCGACGATGTCGCGGGCCGAGACCGAGCCATACAGCGCGCCGACGTTCGATGCCTGACGGATCAGCTGGATGGTCTTGCCCTCGACCTCCGACGAGGCGGCCTCGGCGGCGGCGCGCTTGTCGGCATTCTCGGCCTCGATGCGGGCGCGGTTGGCCTCGAACACCTTGCGGTTGCTCTCATTGGCCCGAAGCGCCTTTTTGTTGGGCAGCAGATAATTGCGGGCGAAGCCGTTCTTGACGGTGACGACGTCGCCGATGGCGCCCAGTTTCTCGACGCGCTCTAGCAGGATGACTTCCATCTTCCGGCGCTCCTTACTTCACGACATAGGGAAGCAGGCCGATGTGGCGGGCGCGCTTGATCGCCTTGGCCAGCTCGCGCTGCTTCTTGGTGGA
>DAIPLM010000051.1:3503-9561 GCA_036769205.1 Sphingomicrobium sp. | reverse complement strand
GCAGCACCTGGTCGCCGCCGCTGTGGTCGGCGTGATAATGGGTGTTGACGACATAGCGGATCGGCTTGGGTGTTAGCCGGCGGATCTCGGCGATCAAAGCGCGGGCGGCGTCGGGGGTGAAGAGCGCGTCGATGACCAGCACACCGTCATCGCCGATGACGAAGCCGGCGTTGGACCCGGCCTTGTGCTCCGGCCCGTCGATGGCGGCATAGACGCCGGGCGCGAGATGCTTGAGGGTGAAGGGAGGGGCGAGGCCTGGGCGGCCGCCGGGCCGGCGACGGCGAGCATTGCGGCGATGGCGAGGGCGCGCGCGATCATGACGGGAGAGTGAAGCGGGTCGTCACCGTCCGCAAGTGGCTAGATCGACAGCCCCGGATCGCCTTCCAGTACTTGCGTCGTCAGCTGGGGCCGCTCGCCCGCTTTCCACAAAGGGGCGGTCAAAGCGACGCGGTAACGCAAGGGGCCGCCGTCGGGGCTTTCGCTGCGGGCGATCGGGCGCGGGATGCAGACGAACTCGGTGCGCATCTCGTCGCCGCTCAGCCGGACCTTGGCATAGCCGTGGCCGCCAATGTCCACGAACTTTAGGTGCGGTGCCACATCGGGATTGGACAGAGCCAGGGCCTTGGCCCGGTCGAACGATTTGACATATTCGAAGCACGAACGAACGCCGTGCCTCAGCATCATGTTGTATGTATGCTCAGGCTTCGGCGCACCGGGCCGGTCTGCCAGGTATAGCGGCCGGAATTTGTTGTCTTTCTTGATGCGGTATTCGTTCGCTTCGGCGGCGCCAACGCTCGTCATGGACCCGCCAGTGAAGCTCAGCCCGACGGGCTCGAACTTACCGGGCGGCAATTGGGCGGATGCATAGCCGGCCCAGAAGCTGTGCAGATCACCGGCGACGATGGCGAAACCGGTGATCTTTTCGTCACGAACCAGGTCGTAGATCTCCCCGCGTTCGACCCATGCGCTGCCGAAGTCCCCGCCTTGCACGTTGGCGAAGCGGCCCGCGGGCCATTTCTGCTTCGTCAGCCCAGCCGGAAAATTCTCGGGATCGGCGCGCTGCTCCAAGGTGCATTGGGAGCTGCCCCAGATCTTCCAGGTCGCGCCGGAGCTGCGCAAGCGCTCCTTGAGCCAGGCCTTCTGCGTCGCCCCGAGGATGGTTTGCGGCGGTTTGTCCTTGTTCGGATTGTCCACCTTCGCGCCATTGAATTCCAGCTCAGCCGGCGGATTGCCGCCGTTGAAGGCCCGCCCGCCGTCGAGCACCTGGAGCAGATCGTCGGGGAACATCCCGTAATCCGCCCAGTCGGCCAACTTATCGGTCGCCGATTCTTCGAACGGGTTTGGTCCGCGAAAGCTGCGCTCGTCGGTCAGCAAAACATCGAGATGACGGCCATAGCGCAGCGCCCGGTAGATGATCAGGCTGTTGATCGCGGCAATGTTGTTCGGCTCAAGGCCCAAGCCGCCATCGTCGAACTTCTCGATTTTGACGTTCTTCACGGGAACCGAGCCGAACTCGTCGAAGGTTCCACTCGGCGCCGCGACCCGTGCTGGAATGTTCTCGAACCAAGCCTGGTTGGCGGCGACCTTAATGGTTTGCCCCGGTTGCTCGATCGAGGGCGCTTTCAGGATGCTCTGCCAACCCTGCCATGAGAATTCGTGATTGTCCCAAGTGCACACAAACGGCCAGCGCGCGCGCGCGTCCTGCAGGTCCGGATCGGCAAGGTGGCCCTTCCAGACCGCCCGGTAGCCTTCGAGCGTCGTCGGAATGTGAAAAATGGACACCTTCAGCGCGTCCGGAATCCGCGCGACCTCATAGACTTTTCGGTCGAATCGGGGCTTCCCGTCCTCCGGATATTGCACAACCTCGTAAATGAAATCGCCAAGGTGCAGGACGAAGTCGAGCTGGTCCTCGGGCCGCGCCCGCTCATCCTCGAAGATCATCCGGCGGTAGCCGTTGAGCTTGCCTTCATTGACACCCTGGCAGCTGACGAAGGCGAAGTTGACGGGACGCGGGTCGTCGCGGGCGGGGGCGGTGCGCGTCCGGCCGACGCGGCTGCCGTTGCCGTCGGCGTCGGTGAAGCGATACCAATAGGTCCGCGCCGGCTTCAGCCCGGCGACCAGCACGCGGGCGGTCCAGTCGGCCACCGCCGAAACCGGTGCCGGTGCCCGCGCGACGACGCGGCGGAAGCCTTCATCCTCGGCGAGTTCGACCGTCAGCCGGTGGCGCGCGCCGTCGGCGAACGGCCGCCGGGTCCACAGGATGACGCTGTCCGGATCGGGGTCGCCGGAGGCGACGCCTTCCGGGAACAGGTCGCGGCGCTCGCGCCATTGGCTGCGCGAGGCGCGGGCGCTGCCGCCCCAGGCCAGGCTGGCGCCCATGGCCGCTGCAAGCTGGATGAAGCGCCGGCGGTCGAGCATGAAAATCCCTCCCCTTTTGGCGCATTGGTGGCCGCCGCTTACCGAGGTCGCCATCGCAATCCGACAGACGGCCCCGGAAATCGACGAACGCGCCGCCGCGGGTTCGCGCCAGTCCGCTCCATAAGGGCGGCGGGCGGAACTTCCCGTCGCCGCTGGCGGGACTATTCTCGCCGCCAGCAAGGAGCAGTCGAATGGCGTGGATGATCGGGCGGACGGCGGCCCTGGCGGACCCGGAACGGGCGCGGGCCAAGGTGCTGGAGAAACTGTCCGCCTTGAGCGAGATCGACGAGGCCGAGGGCCTGGTGGTGCCGATTTTGATCGACGCCATCTTGATGGCCGAATCCTATCGCGGCGCCCGCCACCAGGTCGATTTCCTCAATGACATGACTGCCAAGGTCGATGCCTTGATCCGCGAGCTGAATATCGTCGAGAAAACCAAGACCTGGGACGCGGCCTAGGCTGTTACCTTTATTGGGGGTCGCCGTCGGAGGCGAGGACGGTGGTCTGCAAGCCGGTGGTGTCGCCGTTGACGCTCGCCTGGGTGATCAGCACCGTCGTCCCCGGCGTCATCACCGAGCGCATGTTGGCGACGAACTCAGCCGGCAATTGCATGCGCTCGACGCCTTGCGTGCTGACGATCGCCGCGTCCTCGGGCGCGACGTCCTGAACGCCGACCTGAATCCATTCCGCCTTGCGGCCGTTCGACTTGGCCAGAGTCAGCACCTGCGATTCGGTCGTCGACTGGGCAAGCGCGGCGCGGGCGCGGCCGATCTCAATGCCGTTGCGCAGGACGACGACGCGCTGGTCGCCGGTCGAGACGATGATCGAGGTCGGGCCCGACGGGCTCAGCTCGGGGTGCCAGCTAAATTCCTGCTTGTCGCCGAGCGGCAGCGCCACCGCGCCGGTGCCGTCGAGGCCGGTCGGGGCGAGGACCCCGGCGGCGGCTTTCCGGTAGGGCTCGCCATGGCTGCCGGCGATGACGACCGTGCCGCCGAGCGTGGTAGTGCGGAACAATTGCCGTGAGAATTCGAGCGGCAGCCGGACGCAACCGTGGCTGGCCGGAAAGCCGGGCAGGTTGCCGGCGTGCAAGGCGACGCCTTTCCAGGTCAGCCGCTGCTGGAACGGCATCGGCGCATCGTCATAGGTGCGCGAGCGATGGTCTTCGTCCTTTTCGAGGATGGTGAAGACCCCGCGCGGGGTCTCGAAGCCGGTCTTGCCCGAGGAAATGGTGGTGGCGGCGATGCGGATGCCGTTGCGGTAGACGGTCGCCAGCTGCCGATCGAGATCGACATAGACCAGGACCGGCCCGCGCGGCGCCAGGCTTTCCGCCCACACCCAGTCGCCCGGCTTGAGCTCGGCGGTCTTGCGGGCCAACTGATATTGCGAAGTGACCTTGCTGCCGGTGGCGAGCGCCGGCGGCGCCAGGACCAAGGCCAGGCCACAGGCCAGGAAAGTCACGCGAGTCTTCATTGCTTACGCCCCACGCCTGGTGATGCGCGTCATTATCGGGAATCAAGGTTCGGCGAAAGAGCGGGGCCGATCGTCTAGGCGGCTTGCGCCTGGTCGTGCGCGGCGTCGAAGCGCGCCTGGGCGGCGTGGATTTGCTCGACATTGCCCAGCGCCCAGCGCTCCAACGCCAGCACCGGCTCCTGCAGCGAATGGCCAAGCTCGGTCAGCGCGTAATCGACCCGCGGCGGGATCGACGGCGTCACCTTGCGGCTGACCAGCCCGTCGCGCTCGAGGTTGCGCAACGTCAACGTCAGCATGCGCTGCGAGACGCTGGGGATTTCGCGGCGCAGCTGGTTGAATCGCCTGGAGCCGTCGGCGAGCGCCGAGACGACCAGCACCGTCCACTTGTCGCCAATGCGCGACAGCAATGTGCTGATGGTGCGGCAGACCGGGTTGGCGGGGTCTTTCATGCGTGCGGTTCCTTCGCTGTGCCTGGGCCACAAATTTGTGCGTCGGCCACAAAAATATCCGTTCTTGGCGGCCGCTCGCTGGTGGTTATCTAAGGTGCCTCGGTAACTAATCAATACTTAGGAGGCCCATGTGACCATCTTGCACATCGACAGCAGCATCACCGGCGACAATAGCGCCAGCCGCGCCATCAGCGGCGCCATCGTCGACCGGCTCCGGCAAGCGAGCCCGGGCGCGCGCATCGCCTATCGCGACCTCGCCGCCGAGCCGCTGCCGCATCTGACCCTCGACGCATTCGCCGACAGCGCGGTGCTCGACCAGTTCCTGGCCGCCGACACCATCGTCATCGGCGCGCCGATGTACAATTTCACGCTTTCGAGCCAGCTCAAAGCCTGGGTCGACCGCATCCTGGTGGCCGGCGAGACCTTCCGCTACACCGCCGATGGGCCCGAGGGACTGGCCACGGGCAAACGCGTGATCGTCGCTCTGGCGCGGGGCGGCTTCTACCAGCCCGGCTCGCCGGCGGCGGGGCTCGAGCATCTCGAATCCTATTTACGCGGCATTTTCAACTTCATCGGCATCGCGCCCGAGTTCATCGCCGCCGACGGCCTCAACATGGGGCCGGAGCAGCGCGCGGAGTCGATCGCCGCGGCGCTCGGCCAACCGATCCTGCTAGCGGCCTGAGCGGTTAGGAGCGCCGCGCCTCGATCACGTGGCCGATGAAGTCGCCGCCGTCGCGCTGCTCGCCGATCGTGACCTGGGTCAGGCCGAGGCTCGTCAGCCGCTCGGCGAGGGCGGCGATTTGTTCGGTGGACAAAGCCGCCGCGAGCAGCGCGCGCTGGCGCTGTCGGTGGGCCTCGACTTCGGCCCGCAGGTCGGCGGTCTTGGCAACGAGCGCCGCATCATCATGGCTCGAACGCTGCTGGAAAAGCGTCGTCAGCGAGCCATGGACCGAGGTCAACATGGCGGCGTCGGCGCCTGCGCCTGCGCGCTGGGCAATCGCCTGCAGGCCTTCGCGAAAGGTTGAATAGCGGACCTGGGCGGCGAGCTGAGCCGCGCCCCCCTGGGCGCGACCGCGCTCGACATCCAGGATCGCCTGGAAGCAGGCGGCGGCAATTTCCGCAAAATCGAGGTCGTCGAGCAGGAAATCGGCGTCGGCGATGGCGCGCCTGGTGTCGGCGGCGACCGCGCCTTCGGCGGCATGGGTGGCGAAGCGCAGCCTGCCGCCCGGCGCCAGCACCCGCACCGCTTCGGGCAACGATTGCGCCAAGTCCGAATATTCGACGCCATATTGGCTGACGACGGCGTCGAAGCTGGAATCGGCGAGCGGCAATTGTTCGGCGGGCGTGTGGTCGAGGAAGCGAATCTGCTTCAATTGCTGTTTGTTGCTGGTGACGAACGCGGCGGGGCGGACGGCGGCGAGATCGGCGCCGGTGACCTCGAGGCGATCACCCGAATCCACCGCGATCACGGCGATGGCGCCGTTGCCGGTGCACAGATCGAGCACGCGGGCGCCGGCGGGCAAGGCGGCGAAGAAGTCCCGCCAGCCAGCGGCGATCGGCTCGCCGTAATTGCCGGCGCCCGATCCGGTGCCGAACGAGGACAGCCGGTCATAGCTCCAGAAACGGTCCCAGGCGGCACGCTCGTCCATCGCCGTCAGGCGGACAATAAACGCAGCGGGTTCTCGATGTAGCCCTTCAAGGCCTGCATGAAGCTGGCGGCA
>DAIPLM010000051.1:0-3493 GCA_036769205.1 Sphingomicrobium sp. | reverse complement strand
CCGGCCGGAAAATCGCAGGCGCCTAGCGCATCGAGAGCAATTTCAGCGGATTCTCGATCAGGTCCTTGAGGTCCTGCATGAACTTGGCCGCGTCCCAGCCGTCGACGACGCGGTGGTCGCAGCTCAGCGACAGGTTCATGCGCTTGCGAACCTCGAGCTCGCCATCGACGACGACGACCTTCTCCTCGACCTTGTTGACGGCGATGATCGCCACTTCCGGCCGGTTGATCACCGGCGTCGACGTGATGCCGCCCATCGGCCCCAATGACGACAGAGTGATCGACGAGCCGCTCAGCTCCTCGCGGCTGGCCTTGCCCGAGCGGGCAGCCTCGGCGAGGCGGCCGATCTCGCGGGCGAGGTCCCAGACGCTCTTGTCCTGCGCGTCGCGGATCACCGGCACCATCAGCCCGTTGGGGGTCTGGGTCGCCATGCCGAGATTCAATGCGCCGTGGCGGGTGATGATTCCGGCGTCGTCATCGAAGGTGGCGTTGAGCATCGGCCAGTCGGGCAGCGCCTTGCCCATGGCGGTGATCAGGAAGGGCAGCAGGGTCAGCTTGGGGTTGGCGCCGCGGTCGCGGTTCATCATCGCCCGCGTCTCCTCAAGGTCGGTGACGTCATATTCCTCGACCAGAGTGAAGTGCGGGACGCGGCGCTTCGCCTCCTGCATATTCTCGGCGATCTTGCGGCGGAGGCCGACGACCTTGATGGTCTCGTCCTGGCGCGGCGCAGTGCCGCGGCTGGCGACGCTGCCGCCATTGTAGAGCAGGAAAGCGTCGAGGTCGGCGTGGCGGACGCGGTCGCCGGAGGTTTTCACTTGGCGCAAGTCGATGCCGAGGTCGCGGGCGCGCTGGCGCACGGCGGGGGAGGCGAGGACCTGCGTGTTCGCCGCCTCCGTTTCCGGCTCGGGCTTCGGAGCCGGCGCTGTCACTTGCGGTTTCGGCAAGGATTGGGGCTCCGCCGTTGCCGTGACCGGCATTTCCTCCGCCTGGGCGGCGGTCGGCTTGCTGGCCCCATCGGCCAATGGCTGTTCTTTGGTCGTCTCGGCGGCGGGCGCCTCGCCAGCCGTCTCGATCTCGACCAGCACCGAGCCGATCGCGACCTGGTCGCCGACCTCGCCGGCGAGCTTGGTCACCTTGCCGGCAACTGGCGATTCCATCTCGACCGTCGCCTTGTCGGTCATCATGTCGGCGAGCTGCTGGTCCTCGGCGACCTCGTCCCCGACCTTGACGTGCCAGGCGACGATCTCGGCCTCGGCGATGCCCTCGCCGATGTCGGGCAGCTTGAACTGGTAGGTTGCCATCAGTCCGCCATCACTTTCTGCAGCGCCGTCTTGATCCGTTTCGGGCCGGGGAAATAGGCCCATTCATAGGCATGCGGGTAAGGCGTGTCCCAGCCGGTGACCCGGCCGACCGGCGCTTCCAAATGATAGAAGCACCGCTCCTGGACCAAAGTCGCCAGCTCGGACGCGAAGCCAGAGGTGCGCGGCGCTTCCTGGACGATCAGGCAGCGGCCGGTTTTCTGCACCGATTGCTCGATGGTCTCGATGTCGAGCGGCATCAATGTGCGCAGGTCGATGACCTCGGCGTCGATATCATTGTCGGCGACCGCCGCCAGTGCGACATGGACCATCGTCCCATAAGCGAGGATGGTCAGCGCCTCGCCCTCGCGGACCACCGCCGCCTTGCCGAGCGGGACGGTGTAATGGCCGTCGGGAACCTCGGCTTCCTTGCGCTTCGCCCACGGCGTCACCGGCCGGTCGTGGTGGCCGTCGAACGGGCCGTTGTAGATGCGCTTGGGCTCGAAGAAGATCACCGGGTCGGGGTCTTCGATCGCCGCGATCAGCAGGCCCTTGGCGTCGTAGGGCGTCGAGGGAATGACGACCTTCAAGCCGGCGATATGGGTGAACAGGCTCTCCGGGCTCTGGCTGTGGGTCTGGCCGCCGAAAATGCCGCCGCCATAGGGCGAGCGGATGACCATCGGCATCGGCCATTCGCCGGCGGTGCGGTAGCGCATCTTGGCGACTTCGCTGACGATCTGGTCGTAGCCCGGGTAGATATAGTCGGCGAACTGGATCTCGACGACCGGCTTCAAGCCATAAGCGGCCATGCCGACCGCCGTGCCGATGATGCCTCCTTCGGAAATCGGGGCGTCGAAGCAGCGTTGCTTGCCGAACTCCTTCTGCAGCCCCTCGGTGGCGCGAAAGACGCCGCCGAAGAAGCCGACATCCTCGCCATAGACGACGACGTCCGGATCGCGGGCCATCATCACCTTGTGGGCGCTGTTGATCGCCTGGATCATGTTCATCACGGCCATCAGGACTTGGCCTCGTCCAGCGCCTGATCGCGCTGCTCTGCAATGTGCCAGGGCATGGCGGCGTAAACGTCCTCGAACATCGAGCCGATGTCGTACTTGCCCTGTTCGGGCAGAATGCCGAGTTTCTCGGCTTCCTTCTGGGCGGCGCGGACCTCAGTGTCGGCGGCCTTGACGAGTTCCGCGTGGCGGTCCTCGTCCCATTCGTTGAGGGCGACCAGATGCGCCTTCAGCCGCTCGATCGGGTCGCCCAGCGGCCATTTCTGCGCCTCGCCCGCCGGCCGGTAGCCGCTGGGGTCGTCGGAGGTTGAATGGCCCTCGGCGCGATAGGTGAAGAACTCGATCAAGGTCGGGCCGCTGTTCAGCCGCGCCCGCTCCGCCGCCCAGCGCACCGCCGCATAGACCGCCAGCGCGTCATTGCCGTCGACGCGCAAGCCGGCGATGCCGTAGCCGACCGCGCGCTGGGCGAAGGTGGCGCGCTCGCCCCCGGCGATGCCGGCGAAGCTGGAAATCGCCCACTGGTTGTTGACCGTGGCAAGGATGACCGGGGCTTGATAGACCGCGGCGAAGGTCATCGCGCTGTGAAAATCACCCTCGGCCGTCGCCCCATCGCCGATCCAGCCCATGGCGATCCGGCTGTCGCTCTTAATGGCGCTCGCCATCGCCCAGCCGACCGCCTGCGGGAATTGGGTGCCGAGATTGCCCGAGATCGAGAAGAAACCGTGCTTCTTGTCCGAATACATGATCGGCAGCTGGCGGCCCTTCATATGGTCGCCGGGGTTGGAATAGATCTGGCACATCATCTTCACGAGGCTGTAGCCGCGGGCGACGAGCAGGCCCTGCTGGCGATAGGTTGGGAAGTGGATGTCGTCGAAATCGGTGGCCGCGGCGGCGGCAACCGCGATCGCCTCCTCGCCGGTCGCCTTCATGTAGAAGCTGGTCTTCCCCTGGCGCTGGGCGCGGTACATGCGGTCGTCGAAGACTCGGACGGTGACCATGTCCTTGAGCATTTTGCGCAGGGTGTCAGGGTCGAGCCTGGGGTTCCACGGGCCGACCGCGTTGCCGGCATCGTCGAGGACGCGGACGAGGTCGGTGGTCAGCGGATGCGTTTCGGCGGCGGCGACATTGGTATCGGGACGCAGCGCGCTGCCGGCGGCGGGGATGACGAGGCTGGAGAAGTCGG
>DAIPLM010000228.1:0-2640 GCA_036769205.1 Sphingomicrobium sp. | reverse complement strand
TTTCGAGGAATTGATCGGCCAGGACGCGATGGTGCAGACCATCGCCAACGCCATCGAGCGCGGGCGCATCGCCCATGCCTTTCTGCTGACTGGGGTGCGCGGAGTCGGCAAGACCTCGACCGCGCGGCTGATCGCCAAAGCGCTGAATTGTGTCGGCCCGGACGGCCAGGGCGGCCCGACCATCCATCCCTGCGGCGTCTGCGAACCATGCAAGGCGATCGCCGAAGGCCGCCACATCGACGTCATCGAGATGGACGCCGCCAGCCACACTGGCGTCGACGACGTCCGCGAGATCATCGAGGCGGTCCGCTATTCGGCGGTGTCGGCGCGCTTCAAGATCTACATCATCGACGAAGTTCACATGCTTTCCAAGAATGCTTTCAACGCTTTGTTGAAGACTCTTGAGGAACCGCCTGAGCATGTAAAGTTCCTGTTCGCGACCACCGAGGTCGACAAGGTGCCGGTGACGGTGCTGTCGCGCTGCCAGCGTTTCGACCTGCGCCGCATCGCCGCCGACAAGCTGGCGGCGCATTTCGCGAAAGTCGCCGAATCGGAAGCGGTCGAGATCGAGCCCGAGGCAATCGCCGTCATCGCCCGCGCCGCCGAGGGCTCGGCGCGCGATGGCCTGTCCCTGCTCGACCAGGCAATCGCGCATGGGGAGGGCCAGGTTTCCGCCGCCCAGGTCCGCGACATGCTCGGCCTCGCCGACCGCGGCCGCATCCGTCGCATATTGGAGACGATCCTCGCCGGCGATGCATCGGCGATGCTCGCCCAGCTCGACGAGGCGCATGCGCTCGGCATCGACCCGACCTCGCTAATCCGCGGCTTGATGGATTCGCTGCATTCGGTGACCCGCACCAAGGCGGGGGCCGCCAACGACGCCTTGCAGTCGGAGGAGGAAAGGGAGGCGGCCGCCGATTGGGCGGGCAAGCTCAATTGGGCGGCGATCCATCGCATGTGGCAGATGCTGCTCAAGGGGCTGGGCGATGTCGATGAGGCGCCCGACCCGCAGGAAGCGGCCGCGATGGCGCTGCTGCGGCTGATCCATGCCGCCGATCTGCCCGACCCGGCGGCGCTGCTTGCCAAGCTATCGGGCGGCGAGGGCCATTCGACGCCGGCCGCCAGTGCGCCGCCGCCTTCGGCGCCCTCCGCGCCCGCCAGCTATCGCGAGCTGGTCGAGCGGCTGCAGAAGAGCGGCAAGCGCATCCTCGCCCAGGAGCTGCACGACCAGGTCGCTTTGGTCAGCTTTGCCCCGCCGGAACTGGTGCTCAAGCCGTTGCGGCCGCTTGGCGCCGAATGGACCCGCGACCTCGCCGCCGCGTTGAAGGAGGCGACCGGCAGCCGCTGGACGGTGAGCTTTACCGACCAGGGCGGCGAGCCGTCGCTGCAGCAGCAGGAGCAGATCGCCGAGGAGACGCTGCGCGCCGCCGTGCTCGACGAGCCCAACGTCCGCGCCGTGCTGGAGACCTTCCCGGACGCGACCCTCGATTCCTTCGGACCCGCCCAATCAGCAGGGGATTAGAAATGCCCGAACTCGACCTCGAGAAGATCATGGAGATGGCGCAGAACGCGCAAAACGAGCTCCAGAAGGCGCAGGACAACCTCGACAGCGTCGAGGTCGAGGGCGTCAGCGGCGGCGGGCTGGTCAAGGTCCGCGCCTCGGCCAAGGGCCGGATCATCGCGATTCACATCGACGACAGTCTGATGAACGTCGATGAAAAACCGATGCTCGAGGATTTGATCGCGGCGGCCTTGAACGACGCCCGCGCCAAGGCCGACCAGGCGGCGGCCGCCGAGATGCAAAAAATGAGCTCGGGCCTGCCGCTGCCCCCGGGATTTAAGCTGCCGTTTTAGGGCCTTTCCAGCCCCTTGCGCCGAGCGCGGCCCGTGTCATGATGGCCACTCCTCTCGGGGAGCGGGCGATGAGACTGGGTGCAATGCAGGACTGGCCGCTGCGCGTCATGCGGCTGGTCGACCATGCCGAGCGCGAGCACGGCTATCGCGAGATCGTCGGCGCCGCCGGCGACGGCGCCATCACCCGCACCAATTGGGCCGAGGTCGCGCGCAACAGCCGGCGGCTGGCCCAGGCGCTCGAGCGGCTGGGGATGCGGCCCGGCGACCGCGTCGCGACGCTGGCGATGAACAGCATCCGCCACCTGACGTCATGGTATGGCACGATCGGCATGGGCGGGGTGCTGCACACCATCAACCCGCGCCTGTTCGACGAGCAGCTGGCCTATATCGCCAACCATGCCGAGGACCGCGTCCTGCTCTACGACAAGGCCTTCGAGCCCATCGTCGACCGGCTGAAACCGCAGTGGACGAGCATCGAGCATACCATCTGCCTGGAGGATGATTTCGACGCCTTGATCGCCGGCGAAGACGGCGATTACGCCTGGCACGAGGGCGACGAGCGCGACCCGTGCGCACTTTGTTATACCAGCGGCACCACCGGCAATCCCAAGGGCGTGCTCTACGAGCACCGCTCGGCGATGCTGCACACCTTCGCCGAAGTCTCGCCCGAGTGCTTTGGCCTGTCGGCGCAGGCGGTGGTGCTGCCGATCGTGCCGATGTTCCATGCCAATGCCTGGGGCATCCCGTGGGCGGCGCCGATGGTCGGCTGCAAGCTAGTGCTGACCT
>DAIPLM010000050.1:0-9589 GCA_036769205.1 Sphingomicrobium sp. | reverse complement strand
GCCATCTACGGCCGGCTGGTCAAGGTGGCGCGGATCGGCGTCGGAATGGCCTCGGTTCAGGAAATCGAGCAGCTCAACATCTATTGGGCGCGGATGCTGGCGATGACCCGCGCCGTCGCCGCTTTGCCGCGCGAGCCGGCGTGGGTCTTGGTCGACGGCAATGCCTGCCCGCGCTGGGACCGGCCGTCGAAGGCGATCGTCGCCGGCGACGCCAAATGCCGGTCGATCGCCGCAGCCTCGATCGTCGCCAAGGTCACCCGCGACCGCATGATGGCCGAATGGGCGCGGGACTATCCAGGCTATGGCTGGGAGCATAACCGCGGCTATCCGACGCCCGAGCATATCCGGGCGATCAACGCGCTCGGCCTCACCCCCTTGCACCGCCGGACCTTCTCCAAAGTCCGCGAGCACACCGAGCAAATGGTGCCGCTGCCGCTGGAAATGCCGGTGGCGAGTCTTTCGAGTCACACCGCTACCGCTTGAGTCCGGCGGCCCCAATAAGCCTCAATATGTTGTGGTTTGCTTGGGACGGACTCGTTTCGTTCCGAACCCCTCCCGCCCGCCGTTAACCTCTCTTCGCTTGACCGCGACTCGCCCCTGACTCACCTTGGCTGGGCAACCTGGGGGGCTTGAGCTGCATGACTGTCGTACTGCCCATAATGGAGCACCGGGGCCGCTTGCGGCCCGGCACTAAGCCGGCGAAGCGCGAGCTGCCGCTCGATGAAATTCTGCAAGGCGACTGCATCGCCGAAATGGCGCGCCTGCCTGACAAGTCGGTCGACATGATCTTCGCCGACCCGCCCTACAATCTGCAGCTCGGTGGCGACCTGTTCCGGCCCGAGGGCGGCCGGGTCGATGCCGTCGACGACGATTGGGACAAGTTCGACAGCCTCGCCGTCTATGACGATTTCACCCGCGAATGGCTGGAGCAGGCGCGTCGAATCCTCAAGGACGACGGCACCATCTGGGTGATCGGCAGCTATCACAACATCTTCCGCGTTGGGGCGCTGCTCCAGGACGCCGATTTCTGGATTTTGAATGATATCGTCTGGCGCAAGGCGAACCCGATGCCCAACTTCCGCGGCACCCGCTTCACCAACGCCCACGAGACATTGATCTGGTGCGCCAAGGACGAAAAGGCGCGCTACACCTTCAACTATCGCGCAATGAAGGCCTTGAACGACGACCTCCAGATGCGCTCGGACTGGCTGCTGCCGATTTGCAGCGGCGGCGAACGGGTCAAGGATTCGGCCGGCGACAAGGCGCATCCAACGCAAAAGCCGGAGGCGTTGCTGTACCGGATTCTGCTCGCCTGCACGAAGCCGGGCGGCATCGTCCTCGACCCGTTCTTCGGTACCGGCACCACCGGCGCCGTCGCCCGCCGCCTCGGCCGCCGCTGGATCGGCATCGAGCGCGAGCCAGCCTATGTGAAGGTCGCCCGCGAGCGCATCGCCTCGACCCTGCCGCTCGACGAAAGCGCGATGGGGGTGATGGCCGAAAAGCGCAGTCAGCCGCGCGTCGCCTTCGGCCTGCTGGTCGAAAGCGGCATGATCGCGCCGGGGTCGCGGCTGACCGATGCCAGGCGCCGCTGGTCCGCTTTGGTCGGCGCCGACGGCTCGATCGCTTGCGACGGCCACGCCGGCTCGATCCACAAGGTCGGCGCTGCTTTGCAGGGGGCGCCATCGTGCAACGGTTGGACCTTCTGGCACACCGCCGACGGCACCCCGATCGACGCCTTGCGGCAACAGCATTTGTCCGCGCTATAGGCGGGGCATGCGCCAGCTCCTCCGCCCCACCGGCTTCGTTGACTCGCCGTTCGGCCACGACGGCAAAGTCGCGCGGCTCGCCGGCGGGCTATGCTGGTTCGCCAGCGTCGAATTGCTGACGGTCGGAGGCGGCAAGCGTGTCGCTTTGGAACTGCTTCCAGTGGAAGGCATCGAGAGCCGGCTCGACGATGACCTGACCGCGCAATGGGCGTCGCTGACTGCGGCCCGGCCGCCGCTCCAGCTCGGCGAGCGCATTGTTCGCCTCGACCAGCCGCAAGTGATGGGCATCGTCAACATCACGCCTGACAGCTTTTCCGACGCCGGCCAGTTCGCCGATGCCGTCGCCGCCGCCGAGGCAGGCGCGCACATGGCGGCCGAGGGCGCGGCGATTGTCGATGTCGGCGGCGAATCGACCCGGCCAGGCGCCTCCGCCGTCTGGGAAGGCGACGAGATCGAGCGGGTGGCGCCGATCATCCGCCAGCTTGCCGGCGGCGGCGTGGCGGTGTCGATCGACACCCGCAAGGCGGCGGTGATGGAAGCCGCGCTCGCAGCCGGGGCGCGGTTGGTCAACGATGTCTCCGCGCTGACCTTTGACCCGCGCTCTGGCGGCGTGATCGCCGTCGCCGGCGTCCCGGTCATTCTCATGCACCATCAGGGCGACCCGCAGACCATGCAGGACAACCCGCGATACGACGACGTCGTGGTCGAGGTTTACCAATGGCTGGAGGGGCGCATCGCAGCCGCCGAAGAGGCGGGCATCGAGCGTGCCAACATCTTGGTCGACCCCGGCTTCGGCTTCGGCAAGACGGTCGCCCACAACCTCGAGCTGATGAACAATCTGGCCCTGTTCCACTCGCTCGGCTGCCCCTTGGTTGTCGGCGCCAGCCGCAAGCGCACCATCGGCGCGCTGTCGAACGAGGCGCCGGCGGACCAGCGCGTCGGTGGCAGCATCGCCTTCGCCCTCAAGGCGGCGGAGCAGGGCGCCCAGCTCGTCCGCGTCCACGATGTTCCCGAAACCGTCCAGGCCCTGCGCATCTGGCGCGGCTTGCACGACCAGGCACTGACGCCCCGGCCTTAGGCGGCGGTGTCGATCCCGAGCTCGCCGAGCTTGCGATAGAGGGTCGAGCGGCCGATCCCTAGGCGCCGCGCGACTTCGGTCATGCGGCCGCGGTAATGGCCGATGGCGAGGCGGATGATGTCGGCTTCCAGTTCCTCCATCGTTCGCAAATGCCCATCGGGGCGATGCAGCGTCAGCTGCGGCCCGCCCATCGCCGCGTCGGCGCTGGTCTTGGTCATCTCGGTCAGATGGTCGCCCTTGCGGCCGCTGAAGCGCGACTGGATGGCGATATGGGGGAAATGCTCGGCGGTCAGCGAGGTGCCGTCGCACTGCAAGGCGGCGCGGAACAGGACGCCGGCGAGCTGGCGGACATTGCCCGGCCAGCCGTAGCGCATCAGCACCGCCAGCGCGTCATTGCCGATCGACAACGGCTTGAGACCGCGATGCTCGGCGATTCGGGCGAGCAAATGCCGGGCGAGCGGCGGAATGTCGCTGGCTCGGTCGCGCAGCGGCGGGATGGTGACGCTGGTCGTCCCGATCCGCTCGGCGAGGCGCGGGTCGAAGCCCTCCGGCAGCGCCTTGCTCGAGGTCGCGATGAGGCGGACGTCGATCGAATTGGAACCGTTGCAGCCGACCGGGCGAACCTCGCCGGTGGCGAGCACGCGGTCGAGCGCCGCCTGGGTCTCGGCCGGCAATTCGCCGATCTCGTCGAGCAGCAATGTGCCGCCGTCGGCCTGGACGACGCAACCGACCTTCTCGGCAAAGGCGCCGGGGAAGGCGCCGGCGACATGGCCGAACAAGGTGCTGTCGATGATGTTGGCGGCGACCGCCTTGCAATCGACCTGGACGATCGGCCCGCGGGCGCGCAGCGAAGCGGCGTGAATGGCGCGGGCGAAGGTTTCCTTGCCGGTGCCGGGCTCGCCGACGATCAGGATCGGCAGGCGGTTGCGCGCGGCCTTGGCGGCAATGGCGAGGGCGGTGCGGAAATCGGGGGCGGCGCCGACCAGTTCCTCAAGCGCCAGCTCGGGCGCCAGTTTCTCGGACATCGGCGCCAGCTCGCCGGCGGCGCGGCGGCGGTCGCGGTGGGCGCTCAAGGCGTCGAGCAGCCGTTCGGGGGCGACCGGCTTGGCGAGGAAATCGCTGGCGCCGGCACGCATTGCCTCGACCGCCTGGTCGATCGAGCCGCCGTCGGCGAGGACGATGACCGCCAGCTCGGGCCGCACCGCGCGCATGGCGGCGATCAGGTCCGGGCCGGACTCGGCGTCCCAGCTCGACAGCAGGGAGGCGCGCACTTCGCGGCCGTGGGGGCCTTGCAGCAGGCCGGCGGCGGTTTCGGCGTCGGCGGCGCCGACCACGCTCCAGCCGGCGCGCGATGCGGTCGCCGAGACCAGCCGCCGCTCGGCGGGGTCGGCGTCGACCAGCAGTAATGAGCGCAGGACTTCTTCGCGCATCGGCTCAACCCTTTCCCAGGCCTCGCCAGGCTAACGCCCAAGGGTAAAGGGGCGCTTAAGGCGCGGCCTAAGCTTGCCGAGGGGCAGCAAAAGGGCTTGGGCCTGACGCGGCGGGTTGGTAAGACCGCCGCGAACCGTCAATTCCAAAGGGACAGCCATGGTCAATGTGCCGGACGCAGAAGGCTCGCACGATTCCAATTTCCCGGTGCACGTGCGCAATTACCTAAGCTTCATGACCATCCTCAAATGGGCCATGATCTTCGTCGCGATCACCACCGCCATCGTCCTCTACGTCATTTCCAACTGACCCGGCTCGCATGAAGATCGCGGTCCTCCACGAAGCGGCCGGCGAGACTCGCGTCGCCGCCATCCCTGAAACGGTGAAGAAGTTCATCGCGCTTGGCGCCGAGGTCGCGGTCGAATCGGGCGCCGGCGAGAAGGCCGGAATCAACGATGCCGACTTCAAGACCGCCGGGGCCGCCGTCGCCGGCCGCGCCGCCATCTTGGAGGATGCCAGCATCATCCTCTGCGTGACCGGCCCCGACCCGGTGGCCCTCAAGGGGGCGACCAGGGGCGCTTTGCTGGTCGGCGCGCTCGACCCGGCGCGGCGGGCGGATGACATCGCCGCTTACGTCCGCGCCGGGCTCGAGCCGCTGGCGATGGAGAAGATGCCGCGCATCACCCGCGCCCAGTCGATGGACATCCTGTCGTCGCAATCGAACCTCGCCGGCTACAAGTCGGTGGTCGACGCCGCCAGCCTTTACGGCCGCGCCTTCCCGATGATGATGACCGCCGCCGGCACCATCAGCGCCGCCAAGGTCTTCGTCATGGGCGTCGGCGTCGCCGGCCTGCAGGCGATCGCCACCGCCCGCCGACTGGGGGCGCAAGTCAGCGCCACCGACGTCCGCTCGGCGACCAGGGAGCAGATCCTGTCCTTGGGCGCCAAGCCGATCTTCGTCGAAGGCGTCGCCGGCATAGAAGGGGAGGGCGCCGGCGGCTATGCCAGCGAAACCTCGCCCGAATATCAGGCGGCCCAGGCCGAGCTGGTGTCGGCGCACATCGCCAAGCAGGACATTGTCATCACCACCGCCCTGATCCCCGGCCGGCCGGCGCCGCGGCTGATCAGCGACGCCCAGCTCGCCACCATGCGCAGTGGCGGCATCCTTGTCGATCTGGCGGCGGAGGCCGGCGGCAATGTCGAAGGCGTGGTCGCCGGCGAGGCGGTCGTCCGCCACGGGGTCACCATCATCGGCGCGGTTCAACTGGCACGGACCCTGCCGGCCGATTCCTCGGCCTTGTTCGCCCGCAACGTCTATAATTTCCTCGCCGCCTTCTGGGACAAGGAGGCCGGAAAGCTGGTGCTTCCCGACGATGACGAGATCGTCAAGGCGCTGCGAGTCGCACCCGCGCTCGAGCCCGCGGCCTAGGCGCGCCGGCGTCGCCGCCGGGCAGCAATCTCAACTGGGCAAAGAAAAAGACCGGCCAGGTTTCCCCGTGCCGGCCTTAATCGAATAAACTCAATAGCTTGGGCTATTTAGCCCGCGCTGCCGGCGTTGCTCCAGCCACTGCCGAAAAGCCAGCTCCAAAAGCCCTTCACGGGCGGACGCTTCTTCATGGGATAATCCCCCTTTTCTGTCGTGCGAATCGCATCGGCACAGAGGGATATTAACCTTAATGAAAATGGTTAGCAAACGATTCACTATTCGGGCCGAATTGCGGCCCTCGCCAGGCGCGCGCGTCCACTGTCTTCGGCGGCTTGACTTGGGGATTGGCGAAAAGCGTTAACTATTTCGCGTGGGAGAGCGCCTTGGCGCTCAGGCGGCGAAGCGCTGGCGCTCGACCTGCAGGCGACGGACCAGCTCCTCGAAGCTCATCGGCCGGCCGACGACGAAGCCCTGGGCGATGTCGCACTTGAGCATGGTCAATTGCTCCAGACTCTGCGGGTCCTCGACGCCTTCGGCGACCACGGTGCGGCCAAGCGAATGGGCAAGGGCGATGGTCGACTGGACCATGATCAGGTCGCTGCGGTTGTCGCGCATCGACTTGACGAAGCTCTGATCGATCTTGATCTCGCCGGCCGGGATCTTCTTGAGATATTCCAGCGTCGACAGTCCGGTCCCGTAATCGTCGATGGCGATCTTGACGCCGAGGTCGCGCAGGCCGGCGAGCAGATCGATGCCGTTGCCGCTGCCCGACACCGCCGCCGTTTCGGTCAGCTCCAGGGTCAGCCGGGCCGGCTCCAGTCCGTGGCGGTCGAGGATGGCGGCGACCTTGGCCGGCAGGCGGCGGTCGTTCAGCATCCGCGCCGACAGATTGACGGCGATGGTGAAGTCGATGCCGCGCTCGATGATGCGGGCCGCCGACTGGACGGCATTGTCGATGACGAAGTCGGTCAGGCGCTCGATGCGGTCGTGCTGCTCGGCGGCCGCGATGAACTCCATCGGCGTGATCGGGCCCTTGTCGGGGTGGGTCCAGCGCGCCAGCGCTTCGGCGCCGACCGTCCGCCGGGTGGCGAGGTCGAGCTTGGGCTGATAGGCCAGCCACACCTCGCCATTGTCGATCGCCGTATCGAGTTGCGACAGCAGCGACAGGCGCCACGGCACATCCTGCAGCCGCGCCGGGTCGTGAAACTTCCACTTGAGCGCTTCGGAATCGGCCTCGTCGGCAGCGACCAGGGCACTGCCCAGCCGGCTGGTCGGCGAGCGGCTGCTGCCGAGCTCGACTCCGAAGCTCAGCACCGCGTCGATACTGCTGGCGCCGACCCGCACCGGGCTGCGGAACAAGGCGTGGAGCGCGTCGAGGTGCGAGGCGAAGGGCGTGCCCTTGGCCGCGAACCAGGCGAAAATGCCCTCGTCGCCCTGATAGACCCGACGGTCCTGCTGGCCGAGCGTCAGGCGGGCGACGATCTGCTCGATGAACTGGCGCTCGCCGGCGGCATCGAGGGTCGAGGCGATCTCGGCGTAATTGTGGACCCGCGCCGCCACCAAAGGCAGGTCCTTGCCGCTGCGGTCGGCGGCGAGCGCGGCGAGGTTGGGCAGCCCGGTCAACGGGTTGACCAGGCCCTTGGCGCGCGAGCGCTTCATCGCCAGGCGGCCGCCGATCACCGCCAGCAGGAACAGGCCCGGCGTGATGTCGAGCGAAACCAGGAAAGCTTCCGTCGCCAGCGGCACCGCGAAAATCGCCACCGCGGCGATCCCGAGGGCGCGATTGCGGCGCTTGCGAAGCGCGAACGCGGCGGCCGCGGCGGCCGCCAGCAAGCCGGGAATCCAGCCAAGGTCGGCCGGCTCGCCTTTCATCAGGGTTTCGGCGGCGAGCATGTGGATGAAGACGCCGCTGCGCTTGCCGCGGCCGGGGATGACATATTGGTCGATGCGCGGCGAATTGGTGCCGACGACCACCGTCTTGCCGTCCAGCTCCGCTCGCGAAACCCGTCCGTCCAGGATATCAGCGGCGCTGACCCGCTTAATGCTGTCGGCGTCCAAGGCATAGTCGACCCGGAACTCACTGCCTGGCGGTCCCGATATGCCGGCGATTTCAGCCGCGAGCGACGGCATGGTGCGGTCGCCGACCGTCACCGCATAGGGCACTTTCCAGGCGGCGTTTTGCCAATTGTAATAAACGCCGATCGCCGCCAGCCGCGCATGGCGGGCAAAGGCCGGCTGCGGCAGCACCGCGTTGGGCTTGCCGTCGAGGTCACCAATCCGGTTCTGGACCGCCAGGGTGACATTGCCGGCCTGGGCAATCGCCTTGGCGAGCGCCGCGTCCTCGGCGGGCTCGCTGGGATTGGCGTAGAGGATGTCCATGACGATCTGGCCGGCACCGAGTTCGTCGATTTTCTCGATCAGCTTTGCCTGGGTCGAGCGCGGCCACGGCCAGCTGCCCACCTGGTGAAGGCTTGAATCGTTGATCTCGACCAGGACGAAGTCGCCGGCGACGGGATGGCTGCGGATCTCGTTGCGGCCGATGCGCAGGCCGTCCTCCAGCAATTCGCCGAAGCCGGTGATGCCGAACAGGATGGCGGCCAGCAGCGGCCACAGCAGCAGCTTCAGGCTCTTGTCCCTGCCGTTGGCATTCGTCTCGGGCGCTGCCGGGCGCATGGCGTCTCCTAATGGGCAACGGCCCACCGCGCCCGCCTATGCGCGCACAAAGGTTAAAAACTCGGAAACCCCGATCGGATTAACGGCCGCCGGAATCAGGCAGCCGGCAAAGGTCGACCCAGCGCTCGCCGACCAACTCGAACAGGCGCTGCGGTGAGGTGCGGACGGAGGTGTTGAGCGAGCCGCCGGCCGGATACACGGTGGCGAACGGCTGGAGTGAAATGTCGAGATAGACCGGCAGCGGGGTCGCCAGGCCGAACGGGCAGACACCGCCGACCGGGTGGCCGGTGACCGCCAGCGTTTCCTCAGGCTCGAGCATCCGCGGCCGGGCGCCGAATTCGGCCTTGGACTTGGCATTGTCGAGCCGCGCGTCGCCGCGGGTGACCAGCAGGAAGACATGCTCGCCGGCTCGGACCGCCAGCGTCTTGGCGATCTGGCCGGGCTCGACTCCGAGCGCGGCTGCGGCGGTGGCGACGGTGGCCGTGCTTGCCTCGACCTCGATCAGCTCGAGCTCGGGGGCATGCGCATCGAGCCAGACGCGGACCGATTGCGCGCTCATTCGCCGATCACATGGCAGACGATCTCGCGCTCCTGCGGAGCCCGGCGATGCTCGAACAGGAAAATGCCCTGCCAGCGGCCGAGCGCCAGCGCGCCATTGAGCAGGGGGATGCTCAGTTGGGTCTGGGTCAGCGCCGCCCGCAAATGCGCCGGCATGTCGTCCGGCCCTTCGTCGTCATGCTCGTATTCGCCGCCTTCGGGCGCGATCCGTTCGAAATAAGCGGCGATGTCGCGGTGCGCAGCGGGCGAGGCATTTTCCTGGATCAGCAGCGACGCCGACGTGTGGCGGCAGAACAGGGTGACGAGGCCTTTGTCGATGCGACTGTCGCCGACGCGGGCGGCGACAGCTTTGGTGATGTCAGTCAGTCCCTTGCCACGGGTGGAAATGCTTAGCGTATGAGTTGCCTGGCGCATGGCTGCTTCCGTAGCGCGATTGCCCCTGTCCTACAGCCCCTGACCTGTGCAATGCTGACACAAATGGGTCTTTCCGGAGCATCCCACATGTCTGGATTTTTTAAGCGGCGCTTGCTCGCCGCGAATGCGCTCATGACCGTGAACATTGGGAACATTCAGATGCGGGAAGGGCGCTGATGGACTTCATCTCAATCCTGTCGATTTTCGTGCTGGCCTGCTTCGTCGGCTATTATGTCGTCTGGTCGG
>DAIPLM010000049.1:0-9644 GCA_036769205.1 Sphingomicrobium sp. | reverse complement strand
CATCACCGCCAGGCCGATGGCCTCGCCCTTGAGGGCAATGCCTGGGCCGGACGAGGAAGTGACTCCCAATTGTCCGGCATAGGAAGCGCCGATGGCGGCGCAGACGGCGGCGATCTCGTCTTCCGCCTGGAAGGTGGTGATGCCGAACTCCTTCAGCCGCGACAAGGAGTGCAGGATCGGGCTTGCCGGTGTGATCGGGTAGGAACCGAAGAACATCTTCAGACCCGCCAGCTGCGCCCCGGCGACCAGGCCAATGGCGAGCGACTCGGCGCCGGTGACGGTGCGGTAGAGGCCGGGCTCGGCCGGCGCCGGGTCGAGATGGCGCTGGTGGATCTGGCCGCCAAGCTCGACCGTCTCGCCATAGGCATGGCCGGCGTTCAAGGCGGCGATATTGGCTTCGGCCAGCTCCGGCGCCTTGGCGAACTTGGCCTTGAGCCAGTCGGTGATCGGCGCCCGGTCGCGGTCGAACATCCACAAGGCGAGGCCGAGCGTCCACATGTTCTTGCAGCGGAGCGCCTCCTTGTTGCCAAGGCCGAACGGCTTCACCGCGTCGAGGGTCAGCTGCGAGATATTGAAATGGAGCAGCTGCCATTTGGCGAGGCTGCCGTCCTCGAGTGGGTTGGCTTCGTAGCCTGCCTTGGCGAGGTTGCGGGCCGTGAACTCGCCTTCGTCGGCGATGATCAGGCCGCCTTCGCGCAGGGCCTTGACGTTCACCTTGAGCGCCGCCGGGTTCATCGCCACCAGCACGTCGGGCTGGTCGCCGGCGGTGTCGATCGCCGCCGAGCCGAAATTGATCTGGAAAGCGGAGACGCCGAAGGTGGTGCCCTGCGGCGCCCGGATCTCGGCCGGGAAGTCGGGGAAGGTGGCCAAATCGTTGCCGGCGAGCGCGGTCGACAAGGTGAACTGGCCGCCGGTTAGCTGCATGCCGTCGCCGCTGTCGCCGGCGAAGCGGACCACCACCGCCTCGCGGGGCGGGTGCGCTTCGGATTCCGCGGGGGTCAGAACATGGGTCGCCGTGGCCACAAGCGCTCTTTCGTACGCAAAGGTGCAGTCTGGCGGCTTTCTTAAGCCCCTAAGTCCTCTTCCGCCACCGTTTCGATGCCGAGAGCCGGCGCTCTTCCCATCGCGGCCAATGACAGGCAGATTGCGGCCCGGGGGAAAAGCCGATGATCCTGCGCCGACTCACCGCCAATCTGCGCGCCCAGAACTGGACGGCCATCGCCATCGAGTTCTTCATCGTCGTCGTCGGCGTCTTCATCGGCACCCAGGTCGCCAACTGGAACCAGGCGCGACTGGAAAAGCAGGCAACGGCACGCATGCTCGTTCAGCTCATCCCCGAGCTCCGCGCCGAGTTGGCCTTCTTCGAGAACGTCGAGAAATATTACGCCACCACGCGCCGCTACGCCGACCAAGCCATGGCGGGGTGGAAAGACGGCGGCATGAGCGACAGCGACTTCGTCATCGCCGCCTATCAGGCCAGCCAGATCAGCGGTATCGGCATCAATCCGGACAGCTGGTCGCTGACCTTCGGCGGCGAGCAATTGCGCAACATCGAAGACCCGGCGATGCGGCGCAACCTGGAGGTCGTGCTGACCTCCGATTACGGCCCGGTCGAGTTTTTGGCGGTGGCGACGCCTTACCGCGAGCAGGTGCGGCGCGTCATCCCAATCGAAATCCAGGATCAGATCCGCGATCAATGCGGCGACCGCAACGTCAAGAGCGAGTACGGAGTCTATCTGGTGGTGTTGCCGGCGCGGTGCACCCTGACCATCGACCCGGCCCAGGCGGCGGCGAGCGCGGCGGCGCTGCGCGCCCATCCGGAACTGATTGGTGAGCTCCGCTGGCATTTGGCGGCAATCGCCACCTATCTCGCCAATGCCGAAATCCTCGCCGTTCCGATGCAGGAGTTGCAGCGCGAGCTGTCGGCGACTTCCCGATGACCGAGGACGACGACCATCTCTATCGCCGCGGGGTTGGCATCATGCTGCTGAACCACGAGGGTAAGGTGTTCGTCGCGGCGCGGATCGATAATCCGGCCGACGCCTGGCAGATGCCCCAAGGCGGGCTCGACGAAGACGAGGCGGCATGGGACGCGGCGCTGCGCGAGCTGGAGGAGGAAACCGGCATCAAGCCGGCCCTGGTCGAGGAAATCGCCTGCTCGCCGCACCTCCATCGCTATCGCCTGCCCGACGAATTGCTGGGCAAATTGTGGCGCGGCAGCAATTGGGTTGGCCAGGCGCAGGTTTGGTTCCTGTGCCGCTTCCTTGGCCGCGATTCCGACATTGACCTCGACGGCGAGCATCCGGAGTTCCGGGAATGGCGATGGGTCGAGCCGCGACAGCTCCCGGAGCTGATCGTGCCGTTCAAGCGCGACCTCTACCGCGAGCTGCTCGACGCCTTCGCCGAATATCTCTGAGCGGCTATTTGCGCTGGTCGGCGGTGAAAAAGCCGAAACCTCCGCCGACAATGGCGCCGATGATCGGGCCGATGAATGGCAGCGGGATGGCCACGACCGCGCCGATGGCGGCGGCGATCGCGGTTCTTTTTGCGACTGGATTATCCAACATCCTCTTCGCTCCTTCGCCTGTGTATTATATTGATAACACACTAATGTCCAGTGGTCCTGGCGGTGTGGCGTTCCATTCGGCGCCGAGCTAGAGGGCGGCCATGGGGGATTTGAGCAAGACCGAGCGCCAGGCCGTCGAGGCCGCCGCCGCCGAGCCGATGCTGGCCCAGGTCGAGGCATGGGCGGCGGTCAACAGCGGCACCCGCAATCTCGACGGGCTGAAGGCGATGGCTGGCTTGCTGGCCGATGCCTTCGCCACGCTTCCCGGCGACGTGACTCTGGCCGAAGCGGCGCCGGTCGAGGCGGTCGAGCCGAACGGCGCCGTCCGCGCCATCACGCATGGCGCCAATTTGCATCTGGCGGTGCGGCCCAAGGCGCCGGTGCAGTTGCTGCTGACCGGGCACATGGACACGGTCTATGCCTTCGACCACCCGTTTCAGGCGCTCAGCTGGATCGAGGCCGGCAAGGTGCTCGGCGGTCCGGGGGTCGCCGACATGAAGGGCGGCATCGCCGTCATGCTCGCCGCGCTGAAGGCGGTCGAGGCCAGCCCGGAGGCTGGGGCCATCGGCTATGAGATCGTCGTCAACAGCGACGAGGAGGTCGGCTCACCGGGCTCGGCGGCGCTGATCGCGCGGGCGGCGGCGGGCAAGCAGGCGGCATTGACCTATGAGCCATCCGCTTTGCCCGACGGGACGCTGGCGGGCGCGCGGCCGGGCAGCGGCAATTTCAGCTTCGTCGTCACCGGCCACTCGGCCCACGCCGGCCGCAACCCCGAGGACGGCCGCAACGCGCTTGTCGCCGCCGCCGAGCTGGCGCTGCGCCTCGCTCATTCGAAGACCCCAGGACTGTCGATCAACCCGGCCAGGATCGACGGCGGCGGGCCCAACAATGTCGTCCCCGACCACGCCATCCTGCGGGTCAACTTGCGGCCGGCGACTGGCGACGACCAGGAGATCGCGGTGCGGCTGATCGCCAATGCGGTCGAGCAGACGGCGGTCGAGCACGGCGTCCACATCGATATTCACGGCGGCTTCGGCCGGCCGCCCAAGCCGATGACTGGCGAGGCGGAAGCTTTGTTTCATCTGGTCCGCAAAGCCGGCGCCGACCTTGGCCAGGACATCGGCTGGCAAGCCACCGGCGGGGTGTGCGACGGCAACAACATCGCCGCTTGCGGGGTGCCGGTGGTCGACACCATGGGCGTGCGCGGCGGCAAGATTCATTCGCCGCAGGAATATCTGATCGTCGACAGCCTGGCCGAGCGCGCCGCTTTGTCCGCTCTCACCATCCTGCGCCTGGCCGGAGGCGGGCGATGAGCTTTCGCATCCGCGCCGCCCGCGAGGAGGATTTCGGCCCGCTCTATGACTTGTCGAAATTGACCGGCGGCGGCTTCACCAATCTGCCGGCCGATAAAAAGACGCTGGAGAACAAATTGGCCCGGGCGGCGGCGGGCTTCGACCGCAAGGGTGAGAGCCAGTCCGACGATCTGTACCTGTTCATGCTCGAGGATGTCGCCACCGGCGCCATCCGCGGCACCTGCCAGATTTTCGGCGAGGTCGGCAGCGACCGGCCGTTCTACAGCTACCGCCTGTCGACCCTGACCCAGAAGAGCGAGGAGCTGGGGCGGATCTTCCGCAACCAGACCTTGAGCCTGTGCACCGACCTCGAGGGCTCCAGCGAGGTCGGCGGCCTGTTCCTCCATCCGCACGAGCGCGCCGGCGGGCTTGGCATGCTGCTCGCCCGCTCGCGCTATCTGTTCATCAAGCAGCACCGGCCGCGCTTCGGGTCGCGGGTGCTGGCCGAACTGCGCGGGGTGATGGACCCGGCCGGCCATTCGCCGTTCTGGGACGCGCTCGCCGGCCGCTTTTTCGGCATGACCTTCCCTGAGGCCGACGAGTTCAACGCCGTCCACGGCACCCAGTTCATCGCCGACCTGATGCCGAAAACGCCGATCTACGTGGCGATGCTGCCGGAAAGCGCGCGCTCCGTGATGGGGCAACCGCACCCGACCGGCCGCGCCGCGCTGAAGATGCTGCAGGCCGAAGGCTTCATCTGGGAATGCTATATCGACATTTTCGACGGCGGGCCGACGGTGACGGCGCCGACCGACCAGATCCGCACGGTGCGCGAGGCCGAATGGCTGAAGGTCGGCGGCGGCCACAAGGACCGCGCCGGCAAGACGATGATGGTCGCCACCGGCCAGCTCGGCACCTTCACCGCCTGCTATGCGCAGGTGAAGATCGACGACCGCGGCGAGGCGCTGCTCGACGAGGATGCGCTGAAGTGCCTCGACGTCGGCTCGGGCGACACCATCATCGCCGTCCCCCGCTGATGATCCGCGAAATCAACTTCGACGGCATCGTCGGGCCGAGCCACAATTATGCCGGCCTCAGCCTCGGCAACCTCGCCTCGACGCGGAACGCCGGCGACGTCTCGCGGCCGCGGGCGGCGGCGCTGCAGGGCCTCGACAAAATGCGCGCCAATCTGGCGCTGGGGCTGGCGCAGGGCCTGTTCGTGCCGCCGCCGCGCCCGGCCGGCGACTGGCTGGCGGGTCTCGGAACGGACATCGAGATCGCCGAGCCGGGGATCGCCGCCAACGCCATGTCGGCCTCGGCGATGTGGGCGGCCAATGCCGCGACCGTGTCGCCGGCGCCCGACGCGGCCGACGGCCAGTGCCACCTGACCGTCGCCAATCTGAAGACCATGCCGCACCGCAGCCATGAGTGGCCGGCGACGCTGGCCCAGCTGCGGCTGGCATTCGCGGATGCCGCTTTCGCGGTGCACGGACCGGTACCGGTGGCGTTCGGCGACGAGGGCGCCGCCAACCATATGCGGCTGGCGCCAGCGCACGGCGAGCCGGGGGTCGAGATCTTCGTTTATGGCGTCAGCGGCGGCGCCTTCCCCGCCCGCCAGCATCTGGAAGCGTCGAAGGCAATTGCCCGCCTCCATCGCCTCGACCCCAAACGCACCATGTTCGTCGAGCAGTCCGAGGCCGTCATTGCCGCCGGCGCTTTCCACAATGACGTCGTCGCCGTCGCCAACGAGCGCGTGCTGTTCGCCCACGAGCAGGCCTTCGCCGACCGCGATGGGTTCGTCGCGCGGCTAAGCGGGCTGATGCCCGACGTCGAGATCGTCGAGGTGGCGGCGAACGAGGTGCCGATTGCCGACGCCGTCCGCTCTTACCTGTTCAACTCGCAGCTGGTGTCCCCGCCGGATGGGGCGATGACCCTGGTGGCGCCGACCGAGGCCCAAGAGACGCCGAGCGTTGCCGCCTGGATTGCGCGGCATCTGGCGTCGAACGGCGCCATCCGCCGGGTCGATTACGTCGATGTGCGCCAGTCAATGGCCAATGGCGGCGGCCCCGCCTGCCTGCGCCTGCGCGTCGCCTGCGATCCCGCCACGGTCGATCCGCGCTTCCTGGTCGACGAGGCCAAGCTCGACCGGCTGGCGGCGGTAATGGCCACGCATTGGCCCGAGGAGATTGCGATCGGCGATCTTCAACAGCCGGCCCTGATCGCCTCGGTCCGGGCGGCGCGGGGCGCGCTTCTCGATGCGTTAAACCTGAGCGAACTGCTGTCGGGTTAATTGACAGTTTACCAATATGGGTAAGGCATTTTTGGCGGAACCGCGCCAATGGCATGACGTTTGCTTAACCATGAGCATGTTGAAGCGCGTCGCCCGCCTGTTCACCATCAAGACCCGGTTCGAGGCGTTCCTGGTGATTTACGCGATCGCCGTCGGCTCGGTCGAGCGCGGCCACCATTACATGCAGCAATTCCCGGGCACCGGCGGCCTGCTGCTCGCCTTGTGCTGCACTGGCGTCGTTTTCCTCGCCGGCGGCAAGCTGCTCGACTCGGTCCGGCCGGCGACGGCCATGGCAATCCCGAACAGCCCGGCGCGACCGCGCGCCCGGCACCTGGTCAGTCGTAGTCGACCCAGGTTTCGCCCGAGGGCCGGCGCCGCAAGGTCAGCTTCGTCGTCCCGCAAAGGTTGACGCCGCCCCATTCGGCGGTGCCGCCGCTGGCCAGCGAGGCGCGCAGGTCGAACGCGCAATCGGGGTTGCTGAAGGCGATATTGGCCGCCGCCCCGGCCGCCGGAGCCCCCGCCAGCGCCTGCCACTGGTCGGTCCCCGTGCGCCGGATCGACAGCGATGCAATGCCGCTATCGGTGGCGTTGATGACGGTGAAGCCCGAGGCGCCGGCAACGGCTGGCACGGGGGCGATGGCAAGGATGGCGACGGCAATCGCCGAAGACAGGGTTTTCATGCTCGCGTTATAGTCCGAAAATCGAGCCGAACCAAGGCGATGGCGCGATCGTTCCACATGCGAAAATAGCCGTGTGGATATTAACCATCTGTTAGGGCATAGAGCGGCATTGTCGAGTCGTCCGGGGGGAGTGACTCCATGGTTTCGAATGCGCGTTATTACCAACGTCGAGCGGCCGCGGAACGGGTCGCCGCCGCGCGCGCAATGACCGACCAGGCACGCGAATGGCACAGCAAGCTCGCCCGCGAATTCGCCGCCCGCGCCGAAGCCTGCTCCGCCGCTTTGACCGTCGTCAACGCCTAGCCAAAGCTACCGTCTGATTTTCCCGGGCAGATTGCATCGTCTGGAATGGCAAGGGGCCGGCGCGAAGTAAATTCGCGCCGTCGGTCCTGTCGCCTTACAGGCGCGAGCCGTCCGGCCTTCCGCATCTCTCGCACAGCTTGCGCGCTATTTCACGGCGGGCGCTTTGCTCGGTGCTTCATGTAATGGCGCGCCCGGAAGGATTCGAACCTCCGGCCCCCAGATTCGTAGTCTGGTGCTCTATCCAGCTGAGCTACGGGCGCGCGGGAGAGATGGGCACATAGGGGCAAGATTTCCGCCGCGCAACCCTGGGAAACGGCCCGGCGCGGCGGCGATTGCGCGGCGCCCGATGGCCCCCTAGACATTCGCTCATGGTCCGCTTCGCCGCCTCCCTCGCCCTCCTGCTCTCCGCCTGCGCGACGACGCCAGCCGGCGAGCCGTCGCTGGCGCCGCGCGCCGCCGAAGCCATCGATCCGCGCGTGCCAATCCCCAGCGAAGTGGTCGTCGGGCCCGCCGACCCAGCGCTGGCGGCAAGCATCGCCGGGCTGCTGGGCCAGGTGCGCATCGGCGACGCCGCCTTCCAGGATGCCGCGCGCGAAGCCGAGCGCCTCGCCGCGGCCGCCGGTCCCGCCCAGAGCGACAGCTGGATCCTCGCTCAGCAAGCGCTATCGGCGATGGTCGCGGCGCGGGCGCCGGTGACCGGCGCGCTCGCCGACCTTGATGGCCTGGCGGCGGCGCGGCTGGCGAGCGGCGGCGTGGAGCCGGGCGACCTTGCCGCCATCCGCGCGGCGAGCGCCGAGGCCGGCGCGGTCAGCGAGGCGGAAGCGGCGGCCATTGACCGCCTGCAGGCTCAACTCTCCCGCTGAGTCAGCCGTTGATCAGGTGCGCCGCGTCGAGCGCGTGATAGGTCAGCACGCCCCTCGCCCCCGCCCGCTTGAAGGCCAGCAGCGTCTCCAGGATCAAGGCATCGCGGTCGGCGGCGCCGGCGGCGGCCGCGGCCTCGATCATCGCATATTCGCCCGACACCTGATAAGCGAAGGTCGGAACCCGAAATTCGCGGACCACGGCGGCGAGCACGTCGAGGTAGGGCAGGCCCGGCTTGACCATCACCATGTCGGCGCCCTCGGCGATGTCGAGCGCGACCTCGCGCAGCGCCTCGACGCCGTTGGCCGGGTCCATCTGGTAGCTCTTCTTGTCGCCTTTCAGCAGGCCCTTCGAGCCGACCGCGTCGCGGAACGGGCCGTAGAAGGCCGAGGCATATTTGGCGGCATAGGCCATGATGGCGGTATCGCAGCGCCCTTCCCGCTCGAGCGCGGCGCGGATGGCGGCGACGCGGCCGTCCATCATGTCCGACGGGGCGACGATATCGGCGCCGGCTTCGGCCTGGACCAGGGCCTGGTCGACCAACACCGCCATGGTCTCGTCGTTGAGGACGCAGCCTTTGTCGTCGGTCAGGCCATCATGACCGTGGCTGGTGTAGGGGTCGAGGGCGACGTCGGTCAGCACGCCGATCTCTGGCACCGCATCCTTGATCGCCTTGATGGCGCGGCAGACGAGATTGTCGGGGTTCAAGGCCTCGCGGGCGTCGTCGCTGCGCAGGCTGGCCGGCGTGTTGGGGAACAGAGCGACGCAGGGAATGCCGGCGTCGGCGGCCAGGCGGGCGCGGCCGGCGAGCTGGTCGACGCTCCACCGGCTGACGGCGTGCAGCGAGCCGATCGGCTCCTCGCAATTCTCCCCTTCGCAAATGAACAAAGGCCAGATGAGATCGCTGGGGTGGAGTCGGTGCTCGGCGAGCATCGCCCGCAGCCACGGCGCCGAGCGGCCGCGGCGCATGCGGATGGCGGGGAAGGAAGCCTGGGTCATCGCGGAAGGCGCCTTAGCGCGGTCGGGCCAGGGAACAAAGCGGATCAGCCGGCCGGGCTGAGCGCGCCGCCGGGCTCGCGCACCGCCTCCGCCTGTTCGCGGCATTCCATGTCGTCGGGGCAGTCGGCCGGTGCCATCCGGCTCTTGCGCCAGCCGCCGTCGAGATAGAGCCAGCTGGCCAGCACCATTGTCGCCACCATGCCGGCCGGGAAGCTCAGCCACAAAGCGTCCTGGCCGAGCCAGTCGCGGGTGCCGAAGGCGAAGCCGAGCCGCACCGGGTACATGGCGATGAACAGGATGATCAACGGCCCGACCACCTGACCGTTGGCGCGGACCGTCCCGAACAGCACCAGGCTGATTCCGAAGAACAGGAAGCCCCAAGTGGCGACCAGCTGGATATGCTGGGCGATCGGCATCGCCGGGCTGCCGTCGGCCAGGAACAGGCCGAGCGCGGCCTTGTCGGCGATGGTCAGCAGGATGATCAGCGCCCCGGTCAGGACAAAGTTGAAGATGACTCCCGAGCGGGTGATTTTCGCCACCCGGTCCCAATTGCCGGCGCCGATGTTCTGCGCCGCCATGGCGCTGACCGCCGCGCCCAAGGCCATCGCCGGCATCTGCACATAGGTCCACAATTGCTGGGTGACGCCATAAGC
>DAIPLM010000048.1:0-9650 GCA_036769205.1 Sphingomicrobium sp. | reverse complement strand
CGCGAGGCGACGACATAGAGCAAGCCGGTGCCGCCGACCCAGAGGATGAAAGACCAGCCAAAGGGAATGAAGCCGACCAAGGCGATGAACAGCAGGAAGGGCGGCGGGTAAGCGAGCGGCATCAGCGGCCCGAGCGGGCTCGGCTGCAGCCCGTAAACCGCGGCGATGCGCCCTTCGGCGATCAAGCGCGACGAGTTCCAGAAGCTGTAGAAATCGACATGCGGCTGGCTGACCAGCACCGTGCCGCAGGCGGCGGCGACGACGGCGACGCACAATGCGGTCAGCAACAGCCATGCCTTTTGAGAGGTCACGCTTACCCCCGCCCGACGTTGTGAATGCCGGCGACCCTAGCCCTGGCCCGGCTTGAAGGACAGCAAAGTGCGCAAGCTGGCGTTGAAGGCGCGGCGCTGATCGCGGTCGAGGCCGGAGGGGCCGACCATGCGGCTGGTCAGCGGGTTGACCGGGCGGCCGTCCTTCAGCACCTCGTAATGCAGATGCGGGCCGGTCGACAGGCCGGACGAGCCGACGAAGCCGATGATCTCGCCGGCGTGGACCCGCTGGCCGGGCAAAGCGGCGAGGCGGCTCATGTGGGCGTAGAGGGTCTGCAGGCCCTGGCCATGGTCGAGGCGGACCTCGCGCCCGTAGCCGCCGTTCCAGCCGGCGGCGGCGACGCGGCCATCGGCCGAGGCGCGGATCGGGGTGCCGAACGAGGCGCGCAGGTCGACGCCCTTGTGGAAACGGTGCGAGCCGAGGATCGGGTGGCTGCGCATGCCGAAGCCGGAACTGACGCTGGCGGCGACCGGCAGGCGCATCGCCTGGGCGGCGGAATCCATGCCGCTGGCGTCCATCCAGCCGGTCTTGCCGGCCTCCGCCCAGCGCATCAGCTGGACGTCGGGGGCGCCGAGGCGGTCGAGGCCGGCGTAGAGCAGGCGCTCAGGGGTCGCGGCGCGGTCGACGACGAGGTCGAAGCGGTCGGCGGTGCTGATGCCATCGGCGACGCTGATCTTGCTGGCCAGCGCGCGCAGATAGTCCTGGGCGATTGCGTCGGAGACGCCGGCGGCGGCGAGGGCCTGGTTCAGATTGGCGCCGGCGGTGCCGGTGAGGCGGACCGGGCCGAGGGCGGGGGCTTGGGCTGGGGCGGCGATAGGAGCGGGAGCGGGTGCGGGCGCCGTGGCGGGCAAAGCGATGGGCTGGGTCGGCGGCGGCAATTGGCTTTCGGCGCCGCGGGCGGCGGCGGCGGCGATGACGACGGCAGCCAGCAGGGCCGCGCCAAAGGGCGACGCCACACGCTCCAATCCGCTGATGCCGTTCATATCCCGCCCCCCAATGGCGCCGGCCGCGACTCCGCCGCCAGAGAGTTAATTTCCCATTAAAAGCAGGGGATAGTCAAACGGCGCGTGCGGGCCGGTGCCGGAATGGGATGGGCGCGGCGTCGTGCCACCCAGCTTCGGCTTGCCCCCGGCAAGCCTGTGCGCTGTCACCAAAATCTTCGGCAGTCCCCCGGACTGCCGGATTCTCACCAGGCTTCGGCTTGCCCCCGGCAAGCCTGCAGGCTGGTGACCCCTACGGGACTCGAACCCGTGTTTTCGCCGTGAGAGGGCGACGTCCTGGACCGCTAGACGAAGGGGCCGAACAGCGGGCGAGCGGCGCATATGTGGCCTTGGGCGTTGTTCGTCAATCAGGCGCGGCGGGCTTGCCCCCGTGCGACCTCGCCGGCTTCCAGGAAACGGGCGACATGGGCCGCGATCCGCGCCGCCGAGCGGCCGTCGCCGAAGGGGAAGGCGCGGTGGCTCATCGCCGCCCGCACGGCCGGGTCGAGCAGGCGGACGACGGCGGCGACGATCCGCCGCTGGTTGGTGCCGACCAGCAGCATGTTGCCGCTGGCGATGCCCTCGGGCCGCTCGGTTTTGTCGCGCAGCACCAGCATCGGCACGCCCAGCGCCGGCGCTTCTTCCTGCATGCCGCCCGAATCGCTGAGCAGGAGGTCGCAGGCCTGCATCGCCGCCACCATCTCGGCATGGCCGAGCGGCTCGATCAGGCGGATGCCGGCGCGCCCGCCGAGCAGCTGGCGCATGGCGCCGGCGACGGACGGGTTGGGGTGGAGGACGACGTCGATTGCCAGGCTATGGGCGGTCGCCAGCTCGACCAGTGCGGCGGCGATCGAGCGCAGGCCGGCGCCCCAGCTTTCGCGGCGGTGGCAGGTGACCAGCAAGTGAAGGCGCGAGTGGTCGCGGACGGCCGGCGGCGCCGCCTGCCGAACCGCCAGCACGGCGTCGATGCCGGTGTTGCCGGTGACCAGGATTTGCCCCGCCACGCCCTCCGCTTCGAGGTTGCCGGCGCTGATCTCGGTCGGCGCGAACAGCAAAGCGGCGCGGGCGTCGATGGCGGTGCGGAACTCCTCTTCGGGCCAGGGCATGGCCGGGTCGAAGCTGCGCAGGCCGGCTTCGACATGGGCGACGGGGACGGCGGCGGCGAAGGCGGCCAGCGCTCCGCCGAGCGCGCTCGAGGTGTCGCCCTGGACGATCAACAGGCCGGGCCGCTCGGCGAGCAAGGGCGCGACCGCCTGGGCCACCTGGCAAGCATGTTCGTGCGGGTCGCCGCCGCCGGGGCAGGCGAGCGCAACCCATTCGTAGGCCGCCAAATCATGTTCGGCGGGGTTGAGCGGATGCTGACCGGTCAGAATGAGGCGCGGCGGCAGGCCGTGACCGGCCAGCGCGGCCGCAACAGGCGCCAGCTTGATCGCTTCCGGGCGGGTTCCGACGATGAGGTCGATACGCTTGAAGGACAGGCTTCCCCCTGGCTCGGCGGCGCGAACATGACGGCGAACGGCACGTGAAGCAAGCTGGCGTTGGCGTTCGTTGGGGTATAGGAACGACGCTTGGCGCAAGGGCCTCCGTCAAAGTCGCACTTTGCCGGGGCCCATGGACTGGCGCCTGGGGGGACGAATTGCAGTCGCTAGCAGGATGGGCGGCATAAGATGCTGATCGCCCAGATCACCGACCTCCACATCGGTTTCGACCGCGGCAATTCGCATGAATTGAACGTGCGACGGCTGAACATGGTCATCGACGAATTGAACGAAATGTCGCCGAGGCCCGAGCTGCTGCTGGTGACCGGCGACCTGGTCGAGAATGGCGATGACGTCGATGCCTACCAGCATGCCCACGCCTTGGTCGGCCGTTGGCAGGGGCCGAAAATCTGGGCGGTCGGCAATCATGACGGCCGCGACGAGTTCAAGGCCGAACTGCCGGAAGTGCCGACCGACGCCAATGGTTTCGTCCAATATGAGGTCGAGCAGGGCGGCCTGCGCTGGCTGATCCTCGACACGCTCGACGAGGGCCGCCACGGCGGCATGTTCTGCGAGAAAAGGGCGGCCTGGCTGGGCGAGCGGCTGAGCGAGAAGCCGGACACGCCGACCGTCGTCATCCTCCACCATCCGCCGGTCGACACCGGCATCGAATGGATGAGCGCCTTGCCCGACGAGCAATGGGTGATGCGGCTGGAAGCGATCATCCGCCCGGCCGGCCAAATCATCTGCCTCCTCGCCGGCCACGTCCACCGGCCGATCGCCACCAGCTTTGCCGGCAAGCCGTTAATCGTCTCGCCTTCAACCGCGCCGCAAGTCGCGCTCGACCTCGACGCCGTCGACCCGCAGCATCCCGACGGGCGGGCTCTGATCATCGCCGATTCGCCCGGCTATGCGCTGCATTATTGGGATGGAAGCACCCTGCTGACCCATTTCGAAATCGCCGGCCCGCGCAACATCCTCGCCAGCTACAACAGCAATCTGCAGCCGATGATGCGCGCGTTCCTAAAGGAAAGAGGGACTGGTTAGCGGTTGAACACCGCGCCGTGCGGGATCGCAGGGCCGCTGTCGCCATGCGGCCAGGACTGGCGGTCGAAGCTCACCGAAAATCCTTGGTCGAGCGCCAGCTTGCCGGTGCGCGGGTCGATGCTCGCCATCAGCAGGCGCATCTTGAGGGCGTTTTGGCCGCTGCTGATGACGATCCGCCGCGCGTCCGGTGCGAGTGAGATCCAGTGCGGCAGCTCGTCCTTGCCGAGCTTGAGTCGGTCGACGACGCGGGGCTGGGCGGGGTTGGCGATGTCGAGGCTAACGAGGCCCGGCAGAGCCGTGTCGGTCTGCACCCAGTAATGGCCGGAGACGACCGGCAGCGCGCATTCGCCCGTGCCGAAGTCGTGGATGAATTCGGCGCTTGGCGTGTCGGTCTCCAGCCCGATGATCCGGAAGAGGCCGCAGTTGAAGGTGTTGACCAGCACCGTCTTGCCGTCGGCGAGCAAGCGCGGCTCGGCGGAGTCGAGCTGTTCCTTACCCCGCGGGCCGGGGGGCAGCGGCACCGTGTGCAGCAGCTTGAGGTCGGACAGGCGCCAGATTTGCACGGTCTCGGAAACGCCCTTGCTGTCCATGTCGGCGGTGGTGGTGACGATCCGGTCGAGCCTGGGGACGATCGCCAGGCTGTAGGGGCGGACGAAGGTCTTGTTGGCCGGGTCGACCGCCGACGAGGTGCGGAGGATCCGGCCATCCTTGCCGATCTCGGCGATCCCGCCCGGCGTCGTGTTGTGATGGTCGCCACGTTGATAGGTCGCCAGCACATTCCCGTTGGGGAGCCGCTCGAAGCTGTGGGCATGCATCATGCCATTGGCGTCGCCGAAGCTCGCGGCGACGGCCGGCTTCAGTGGCGCGCGAAGGTCGAAAATCCATGTGCGGCCGGCGCCGAAGCCGTTGGCGAACAGCAGTCCGCCTTGGGGCATGCGGTGCTCCGTGTGGTGCGCCCGGCTGCCAGTCGTCCCGGTCAAGGCGGTCGACACGACGGCGCCCGTCGTGGCGTCGAGGACGGCCAGGAAATCGCTCTGCTGCTGGTCGGCGTCCGATGCCCAGACGAACAGGTAATCACGGCCCTGCTTCGCCGATGAAGCCGTGGTGCATGCCGCTGCAAGCAGCAGCGCGGCGCAAGCGGCCTTAGCGAAAATTATCCGCGTAGGCCTGGATCTTGAGGGTCACCGGCGCCGCCGGCACGACGTGGTAGGCGAGGCCGTGCTTGTCGGCATAAGCGATTGCATCGTCCTGGCTGGCGAAGCTGAGGCGAACCTGGGTCCTGGTGTCGCCCGAGCCGTTCCAGCCGGTCAACGGGTCGGGCCGCTGCGCCTCGCCGCGCTCGAACTCCAGTAGCCAGCGGCCGGTGCCGGCCTTGCCCGACTGGGTGGTCTTGCGGTCGGCTTCGACGATGCGGGCGATGGTCATGACGTCGAATTACCGGTCGCCTTCTTGGTGCGCAAGGTGGCAGCGGCGCTTGCCGGGTCGTCGGGCCAGGGATGTCTCGGGTAGCGTCCACGCATTTCCTTGGCGACGTCGCGCCAGCTGCCGCTCCAAAACGCGGGCAGGTCCTTGGTCGTTTGGATCGGGCGGTGCGCCGGCGAGGTGATGGCGAGCGTCAGCGGCACCCTCCCGCCGCCGACCATGGGATGCTCGGAAAGCCCGTAAAGCGCCTGGGCGCGGACCTCGACGGTCGGGCCGGCGGGCGCGGCATAGTCGATCAAGTGTCGGCTTCCCGCCGGGCTGGCGAATTCGGTGGGAGCGAAACGGTTGACGGCACGCATTGCCTCATAGCCGAGCAGGCCTTCCAGCGCCGAACGAAGCGCGCTCGGGTCGATCTGCCGGAGGCCGCGCTTGCCGGCGACCAGCGGCGGCAGCCATTCGGCCAGCCGCTCGCGCAAGGCTTCATCGTCGAGCGCCGGGATGGCGCCGTCGAGACCATGCGCGAAAGCGGCGCGGGCGCGCAGGCCGGCGGCGCTGTCGCTCCACGGCAGCAGCATGAGCCCGTGATCGCGGACGGCCGCGACCAATGCCGCTTCGATCGCCGCTTGGTCCGGCTTCGGGTCGGGTCCGCTGGCCAGGCGGATCGCTCCCAGCCGCCGGCTGCGCGTCGGGGTCACCGAGCCGGTGGCCGGGTCGAAGGCGCCGTCGTGGCGGGTGTCGACGCGGTCGCCGAACAGGGCGATGACGTCGCTTTCGTCGATGGCGGCCGCCGACATGATGCGAGCGCCGGACGCCTGGCCGGCGACCTCGGCGACCGCCAGCCATTTGCCGCGCGCCAGCGGCGAGGCGGGGTCGAGCCGGAACCCGCGGCCGCCGACCGACTGCCAATGCTCGCCGCCCGCATCGCGGCGGCGCGATACGCGGTCGGGGAAGGCGAGGGCGATGGCCTTGCCCAAATCCTGGCTGTGGTCCCCCGTTTTGCCTCCCGCGCGCTTGACCCAATTCTCGGTCATGCGCCGGGCGGCATTGGCGCGTTGTCCTTTGTCAAATCGCCAGCGGCGCAATCGGACTTCGAGGTCCTGGTCATTGCCGCCAAGGCCGCGCTCCGTGAACAGGGCTGCGGCCTGGGCGGCGACGCCGGCAATGCCGAGTCGGCCAGCCTCGATCATCATGTGAGCCAGCCGCGGCTCGAGCGGCCAGCCGGCGATGGCGCGGCCGTGCGGAGTCAGGGTCCCGGTCTCGTCGAGCGCGCCCAGTCGCGCTAGCCGCTGGCGCGCTTCGGCCAAGGCGGCGGCTGGCGGCGGATCGAGGAAAGGCAGGCGGACGGGATCGGCCTCGCCCCAGGTCAGGCAGGCGAGGAGCAGCCCGGACAGGTCTGCCTCGAGGATCTCCGGCGGGTCCTGCGCCGGCAGCGAGCCGGTCGCCGCTTCCTCCCACAAGCGGATAGCGATGCCCGGCCCCTGGCGGGCGGCGCGGCCGGCGCGCTGGGTGACGGCGGCGCGGCTGGCGCGCTCGGTGACCAGGCGGGTGAGGCCAGCGCCGCGGTCGTAGCGCGGGCGGCGGGCGAGGCCGCTGTCGACGACGATGCGGACATCGTCGAGGGTGAGGCTGGTCTCGGCGATGGCGCTCGCGAGGACCAATTTACGCTTGCCGGTCGGCGGCGGCGCCAAAGCGGCGCGCTGGGCGGCCGGGTCGATGCCGCCGTGCAGGCGATGGAGGACGATCTCCTCGCCAATCGTGCCGAGGGCAGCAGCGGTGCGCTCGATCTCGGCCATGCCGGGCAGGAAGGCGAGCAGCGATCCGTGGTGCTCGGCCAGGGCGCGGCGGCAGGCGGCGGCCATTTGCGGCTCGATGCGCTCGGACGGGTTGCGGCCGACATGCTCGATCGCGAGCGGGAAGGCCTTGCCTTCGCTGACGATGTTCGGCGGCTCGCCGAGCAATTTGCCGAAGCGGGCGCCGTCCATCGTCGCCGACATGGCGACGATGCGCAGGTCCGGGCGCAAGGCGGCCGCGGCGTCGAGCGCGAAGGCCAGGGCGAGGTCATTGTCGAGGCTGCGCTCGTGGACCTCGTCGAACAAGACGGCGGCGACGCCCTTCAATTCGGGGTCGGCCTGAATCCGCGCCAAAAACACGCCATGGGTCATGGCGATGACTCGCGTCGCCTTGCCAATTTTGCTGTCGAGCCGGGTGGCGTAGCCGAAGGTGCCGCCGGGCTGCTCTCCATGCTGGCCGGCGATGAACTCGGTGGCGGCGCGTGCCGCCAGCCGGCGCGGGACCAGCAAGAGCACCTCGCCCGTGCACCAGTCTTCGCCGAGCAAGGCGGGCGCGACCTGCGTCGTCTTGCCGGCGCCGGGCGGAGCGACCAGCAAGGCGCGTGTGCCCTCGCGCAAGGCGGCGAGCAACTCGGGAAGCACGGTATGGATCGGCAATTCAGCCATCGCGCCTCCCTTGCCCGCGAACCGGACAGGGCGCCAGCAATCTGCTATGCACCCGCCGCCCGAACCTGAAGTGGAGGGGGACTCATGACCATTTCGAAATGCACATTGCTGCTTGCCGCGACGGCCCTGCTGCCGCTTGCAGCCTGCGACCAGGCCAAGGAAGCAAAGCAAGAATTGGCGAGTAAAAAGGCGGAGAAGGCCGAAGCGCCCTCGGACCCGATCGAAAGCGCCATGGCGGCGGCACCCAAGGCGATCGCCGCCGACGCGGCCATCGTCGCGGCCAATCCAGATGGCACCATGAAAATGCTGCGCGACGGCAAGAACGGCTGGACCTGCATGCCCGACAATCCGCAAACGCCGGGGACGGACCCGATGTGCATGGACGCCAATGCCTTGAAATGGGCCGAGGCGTGGATGGGGCACAAGAACCCGCCGGCGAACAATGTCGGCTTCATGTACATGCTCCAGGGCGGCTCGGATGCCAGCAATATGGACCCGTGGGGCACCAAGCCGGTGGAAGGGCACAAATGGGTCGAGACCGGACCGCACGTCATGGTCGTCGGCGCGCCGAGCCTGAATTCGCTCTATCCGAGCGGCCCGGAGCCGGACACCACCAAGCCCTACGTCATGTTTCCCGACACGCCCTACGCGCACGTGATGATTCCGGTGAGTTGATAACTCAGTAGGCGCGGGCGACGGCGAACTCGGCGGCTTCGCCGAGCGCGGCTTTCGCCTTGCCGGCCGGGAAGGCCGCCAAAGCGTCGATGGCGCGGCGGGCGTAGATGCGGGCCCGCTCGAGTGTGTCGGCGAGCGCGCCGGTCGCGCCGACCAACCCGATGGCTTGGGCCAAATCCTCGTCGGCGGTGCGGTCGCCGCCGATCGCCGCCCGCCAGAAATCGCGGTCGGCCTCGCTGCCGCGGGCATAAGCGAGGATCACCGGCAGGGTCATCTTGCCGTCGCGGAAATCGTCGCCGACGCCCTTGCCCATGGTGGCGGTGTTGGAGCTGTAGTCGATGGCGTCGTCGACCAATTGGAAGGCGATGCCGAGGTTGCGGCCGAAGCAGTCGAGCGCCTCTTCGGCGTCCTCGCCGGCCTCGGCCACCACCGGGGCGATGCGGCAGGCGGCGGCGAACAAGGCGGCGGTCTTGGCGGCGATGATTTCGAGATAATGGTCTTCGCCGGTCTCGACTCGGCGTTGCGCGGTCAATTGGTCGACCTCGCCCTCCGCGATCACCGCCGACGCCGTCGACAGGATTTTGAGCACCTTCAAGCTGCCGTCCTCGACCATCAACTCGAAGGCGCGGCTAAACAGGAAGTCGCCGACCAGCACGCTCGACGGATTGCCCCAAATGACGTTGGCGGTGCGCCGGCCGCGCCTGAGGCCGGAGCCGTCGACGACGTCGTCGTGAAGCAAGGTGGCGGTGTGGATGAACTCGACGGCGGCGGCGAGCTTGTGGTGGCGGGCGCCGGTGTAGTCGAACAAGCCAGCGCTCGCCAAAGTCAGCATCGGCCGCATGCGCTTGCCGCCGCCGGCGATGAGATGGCCGGCAAGCTCGGGGATCAGCGCCACCTTCGACTGCATGCGCTCGAGAATGACGGCGTTGACGGCGTTCATGCCGCTTGCCGTCAGCGTCATCAGCGGATCGAGCGAGGGCTCAGTTCGCTGGCCCAACGTATGCAAGGTACCGGTCATGACGCCCGCCGCCCTAGCCGGACAGCCGGCGGTTTCCTAGCCTACCAGATGTGGACGCGCTGCTCGGGCGGCAAATACATCTTGTCGCCGGGCTGGACATTGAACGCCTTGTACCAGGCGTCGACGTTGCGGACGACGCCGTTGACCCGATATTTGGCCGGCGAGTGCTCGTTGGTCAGCAATTGAGCCCTGAGCGCGCCCTCGCGGGTCTTGGTTTCCCAACTGTAGCCGTAGGCGATGAAGA
>DAIPLM010000227.1:0-2664 GCA_036769205.1 Sphingomicrobium sp. | reverse complement strand
CGCCGCGGCGCCGTCCGCCGCGCCAAGCTCTATTATCTGCGCGGCCGCACCGGCAAGTCGGCCCGCATCGCCGAGCGCCGCGACCCGCGGCCGCCCAAGGGCAGCGAGCCGGTCAAGGCGGAGGCGCCTGCCAAGGCCGAAAAGCCGGCCAAGCCCGCCAAGGCGGCCAAGGCCGAAAAGACCGAAGCCTAATCAGGCCGATTGATGGGTTGCAATGCGGCCGGGCTTTCTCACATGGAAGCCCGGCCGCTGACGTTTTGAAGGGATGATGATGGCTTCCGGATATCGGATGGTGGTAGTTGGGGCGACCGGCAATGTCGGTCGCGAAATCCTCAACATCCTCGCCGAGCGGCAATTCCCGCTGGCCGAGTTGGCGGCGGTGGCTTCGCCGCGCTCGACCGGCGACGTCATCGACTTCGGCGACACCGGCAAGGAGCTCAAGGTCCAGAACCTCGAGCATTTCGACTTTTCCGGCTGGGACATCGCTCTGTTCGCCGCCGGCTCCGAAGCCAGCAAGGCCCATGTCCCCCGCGCCGCCGCCGCCGGCTGCACGGTGATCGACAATTCATCGCTCTACCGGATGGACCCCGACGTCCCCCTGATCGTGCCCGAGGTCAATGCCGACGCCATCGGCGGCTATGCCAAGCGGAACATCATCGCCAACCCCAATTGTTCGACGGCGCAGCTGGTGGTGGCTTTGAAGCCGCTGCACGACGCGGCAACGATCAAACGGGTGGTGGTGGCGACCTATCAATCGGTGTCGGGCACCGGCAAGGCGGGCATGGACGAGCTGTTCGAGCAGAGCCGCAACATCTTCGTCGGCGATGCCAATGCTCCAAGCGTCTATCCCAAGCAGATCGCCTTCAACGTCATCCCCCAGGCCGGCGACTTCCTCGAGGACGGCTCGACCACCGAGGAATGGAAGCTGGTGGTCGAAACCAAGAAGATCCTCGACCCCGCCATCAAGGTCAGCGCCACCTGCGTCCGGGTGCCGGTGTTCGTCGGCCACAGCGAGGCGGTCAACATCGAGTTCGAGAACGAAATCACGGCTGCGCAAGCGCAGGACATCCTGCGCGAGGCGCCGGGCGTCATGCTGGTCGATAAGCGCGAGGCCGGCGGCTATGTCACCCCGGTCGAATGCGTCGGCGACTATGCGACCTTCGTCAGCCGGGTGCGCGAGGATCATACGGTCGACAATGGCCTCAGCCTGTGGGTGGTCAGCGACAACCTCCGCAAGGGCGCGGCGCTGAACGCGGTGCAGATCGCCGAACTGCTCGGCCGCCGGCACTTGAAGAAGGCGGCTTGAGCATTTTCGGTCTTTGGTCGCAGGTTAGCGACCGCCAACTCCGGACCTGGATTCCTGAACGGCAAAATTGAGGGCCGCGGCATAGGCTTCGATGCTTCGATCGAGCGAGAATTCGGCGACCCCAATTGCGCGGGCCTGGCTCCGCAACCGCTCGCGATTCGGCAGGATCTGGTCGGTGAACAACCTTGCCAGGCCCGCGTCGCCGATGGCTTCATCAAAGAACACCCCCCCGGACAAAGCGGCCGAATTTTCCCCAACCGCGGGCGCGCCGACGACGGGAACGCCGCACAAGAGATATTCCGAGGTCTTGATCGCCGCCGCCGCGCGCATCGAGAAGGTCGGCTGGATGAATGCGGTGCCGATATCGCCGGCGGCAAGATAGCGCGCGACATCGGCGGGGGCGGCGCGCATGAAGATGCTTTTGGGTTCCAGGCCGGGGGTCTCGCCGAGGATGAGGGGCCTGGCGGCCTCGGGCTCGCCGGTCAGGACCAGCAGGCGCGTTTCCGGGCGCAATTGCTGAACCGCCCGGGCGAAGGTGCCAATGCGGGCGGTATCATATTTGCCGCCGACCGACCCCGCGTAGACGATGAGCGGCGCGGCTTCCGGCACCCCTAATGCCGTTCGCGTCGACCGCCGTTGGCGATGGTCGCTCGGGCTAAAGACAAGCGGGTCACGGCCGTTGGGCGCAACGAAGAATTGGCTTCTCGGCGCTCCCGCTCGTTCGGCGAGAATTTCGGCGGCGAAGCCGGTGCGGACGATATTGGCTTTGGCGACGCCGACCATCCGGTCCTCGACTCGACGCAGGAGCCGATAAGTGGCGCTACGGGGGGAGAGGCCGGCGAAATCGACGCGCTCGTCGGCGGCGAGGCCGTCAGCATCGTAGAGAATCGGCAGTGGCAGCGCCCGTCTCGCCGCCAGCACGGCGAGACCCGGCAGGATGCTTCGCGGCATCAGCATCTCGCTGCCGAACTTTTTGGCGGCGCGGATGATTTGCCGGCTTCCCGCGAGCGCGCTGAGGAACGGTCCGAATGGTCGCGGACGGCGCCATGTCTCGACCCGTCGGTACCTTATGCCGGCGCGGTCGCAGGCGGCTTCAGCGCCGAGCGGGGACTCCCGTTCCCCCCATGTGAATTGCAGCACATCGAACTCGAAGCCATGGTCCAACAGCCCGGTGAGGATTGGGAGGAACAGGCTCTCCAGGTAGGTGAGGTGCGGCCCGTCCCAAGTGATGAATAGGACGCGCATCTCAACCCGCCCGACGGGTCGACGATAGCTGGTCGCGTTCGAAGACTTCGTCGTAATGATACGACCCGCCCGGCCCGAAGACCGGCCGAAACTCCGAGCTTTTCATCTTTTTG
>DAIPLM010000047.1:0-9670 GCA_036769205.1 Sphingomicrobium sp. | reverse complement strand
CTCGATGCCTTCCCCGAGGACATCTACCAGGCGATGATGATGGGCTTGCGCGACTATGTCGGACGCAACGGCTTCCCGGGCATTCTCCTCGGCCTGTCCGGCGGCATCGACTCGGCTTTGTCGGCGGCGGTCGCGGTCGATGCCCTGGGCGCCGACAAGGTGTGGGGCGTGATGCTGCCGTCCAGATACACCTCGAACGAAAGCCTTGAGGATGCTCGGAAAAATGCCCGGATGCTCGGCTGCCGTCATGACGTCATCGTGATCGCGCCGGCGGTCGACGCGGTGGCTAAGATGTTGCCGGACATGAGCGGGATCGCCGCCGAGAACGTGCAGGCAAGGCTGCGGATGGTGACGCTGATGGCTCTGTCGAACTCGGGCGGGCAGATGCTGCTGACCACCGGCAACAAGAGCGAGATGTCGGTCGGCTACGCCACCCTCTACGGCGACATGGCCGGCGGTTATTCGGTGCTCAAGGACGTCTATAAGACGGCGGTGTTCGCGTTGTCGCGCTGGCGCAACGCCAACCGGCCCAAGCGCGCGCTCGGCCCCGACGGGCCGGTGATGCCGCAGCGGATCATCGACAAGCCGCCGACCGCCGAATTGCGCCCGAACCAGAAGGACGAGGATTCCTTACCGCCCTACAGCCTGCTCGACCGTATCCTGGAAGCCCTGGTCGAGGAGGAGAAATCGGTGCGCGAGACGGCCGAGGCGACCGGCGCCGACGAGGCCCTGGTCGCCGACATCGAGCGGAAATTGCTGCGCGCCGAGTACAAGCGCCGCCAGGCGCCGCCGGGGGTCAAGCTCGGCACCCGCAACTTCGGCCGCGACCGCCGCTACCCCATCACCAACGCTTTTCACACCGGCCGATGACCGTCACCACCCGCTTCGCGCCGTCGCCAACCGGCCGGCTGCACGTCGGCAACATCCGTGCGGCGCTGCATAATTGTCTGTTCGCCCGCAAGGAGCGCGGCCGCTTCATCCTGCGCATCGACGACACCGACGCCGAGCGTTCCACCGCCGAGTTCGACCATGCGATCGGCGACGACCTCGCCTGGCTCGGCCTCAATCCCGACCTGGTCGTCCGCCAGTCGCAGCGATTCGATCTCTACGAGAGCGAATTCGAGCGGCTGCGTGTGAGCGGCCGGGTCTATGCCTGCTTCGAAACCCCCGAGGAGCTCGAGGTCCGACGCAAGGTGCTGCTCGGCCGCGGGCTGCCGCCGGTCTATGAGCGCAAGCCCGAGGGAGCGCCGGTGCCGGACGGAGTGGCGCCGCACTGGCGCTTCCGGCTCGATCATGGCGGAGCCATCGGCTGGACCGACCTCATTCGCGGACCGCAGCAGTTCGACCCGAAATTGATCAGCGACCCGGTTGTCCGCCGCGCCGACGGCAGCTGGCTCTACCTGCTGCCCAGCGTCATCGACGACATTGACCTGAAGGTCACCCACATCGTCCGCGGCGAGGACCATGTCTCCAACAGCGCCGTCCAACTGCAGATGTTCGCGGCCCTGGGCGCGCCGCCGCCGCAACTGGCGCACGAGGCTTTGCTGGTCGCCGGCGACGGCAAATTGTCGAAGCGGCTGGGCTCGACCGGGGTCGAAGCGATTCGCGCCGCCGGGATTGAGCCGATGGCTTTACTGTCGCTGCTCGCCCGGCTCGGCACCTCGCAGGCGGTCGAGGCGACATCGTCGCTCGAAGCACTGGCCGAGGGCTTCGACTTCGCGCATTTCGGCCGGGCGCCGGCGCATTTCGATCTGGCCGAGGTCGAGCAGCTCAACGCCAAATTGCTCCATCATCTCGATTATGCCGAAGTCGCCGACCGCCTGCCGCCGGAAGCGAGCGAGGAGGACTGGCTGCTGCTGCGCGGCAACCTTGCGCATCTGGGCGAGATCGCCGGCTGGATGACGGTGCTCGACGGCGACATCGCCCCGCCGGAATTGTCCACCGAGGACCACGACTTCCTGCGCCAGGCTGCCGAGGCCGCCGCCGGCCTCGATTGGGCGGGCAACCCGTGGCCGCAACTCGCCGAAGCACTCAAGGCGGAGAGCGGCCGCAAGGGCCGCGCCTTGTTCCACCCGCTGCGCCTGGCGCTGACCGGCCGCGAGTCGGGTCCGGAAATGGCGCCGCTGCTGGCCCGCATCGGCAGGGACCGCGCCATCGCCCGGCTGGAGGCCGCCGCCTAAATCCGCCGCCACCGAATTTGCCCGCCCGCATCCCGTTCATTTTGCGTTCAAGATGTAACGATGTATCATCGCTCTCCAATTGTGATGGAGGGTTTCATGCTTGCCTATGCCCCTCGCCGCGAGCGTCGCCGGCTCCAGCCTTCGGCGCTTGCCCTGATCATCGGCGCCCATGCGCTGGCGATCGTCGCGGTGATGACCGCGCGGATGGACCTGCCCAAGCGCTGGGCGCCGACCAGGACCGACGTCACCTTCGTGCCGCTGCCACCCGAGCCGGTCCCGGATCCCCTGCCGCAAACCGATCCGCGCCCGTCCAACCGCGCGGTCGACAGCCCGCAACCGATCGTCGACTCGCTGCCGTCGCCGGGGCCGATCGTCGACGCGTTGCCGCAACCGCCCGACCCGGGCCCGCTGTTCGGCAATGGCTCGGGAACCTCGGCCTTGCCGCTGCCCGTCATCCGCACCGGACCGCGCTTCGTCACCCCCGACTCGGCGATCCGCCCGCCTTACCCGGAAGCCAAGCGCCAGCTGGAGCAGGAAGCGACTTTGCGCCTCAGGCTGTCGATCGACGAGCGCGGCCGGGTGGTCGCGGTCGAACCGATCGGTCGCGCCGATCCCGCCTTCCTCGCCGCCGCCCGCCGCCACATCCTCAGGGCCTGGCGCTACCAGCCGGCGATGGAGGGCGAAAAGGCGATTGCCTCGACGACGGTGATCACGCTGAAGTTCGAGCTCGACTAGGGGTCGCCGGAGGGCGGGGCTGGCGATTGTACTGGCCCCGCCCTATCTTTGCCGCCTGATGGCGGTGCTCCCTCCCATGTCGCGGCCCAGCGTCGCCTTGCGCGACTTGCTGGCCTTCCTGCGCCAGCGCAGCCGCGACCAGGTCATCCCCGCCTGCCTGGCGGTGCTGGTGACGGCGATCATCGTCATCGTCTTCCTGGTCGATTCGAAGATCAACACGGCGCCGCCGCCGCAGATCATCTACGTCGAAAATTACGCCGCCAACCGCACCGACGCCGACATCATCGCCGACCAGAAGAAGGACCAGGCGGCGCGCGAGGCGGCGGCCAAGGAGAAGCAGCGGCAGTTCCAGAAGCTGGAAAAACGGCTTGGCATGGACTGACGGGCGCTGGATGGCCGAGGCGGCGGCGCTCGGCGAAGGCGCGCGCGGGCGGACCGCGCCCAACCCCAATGTCGGTTGCTTGATCGTCAAGGATGGCGTCGAGATCGGCCGCGGTGCCACCGCGCCGGACGGCCGCCCCCATGCCGAGGCGGTGGCGCTGGGCCAGGCGGGCGACCAGGCGCGCGGCGCCACGCTCTACACGACGCTGGAGCCCTGCGCCCACGCCAGCGCGCGCGGCCCGACCTGCTCGACCAGCATCGCCGAGGCGGGAATCGCCCGCGTCGTCGCGGCGCTGCAGGACCCCGACCCGCGCACCGCCGGCCAAGGCTTCCGCGCGCTTCGCCAGGCCGGGATCAAGGTCCGGGTCGGCGTCGGCGCCGAGGCGGCGCGGAGCAGCTTGAACGGCTTCCTCACCCGCCTGGCGCTGGGCCGGCCGCGAATCACGCTCAAGCTGGCGCTGTCGATCGACGGCAAGATCGCTTTGCCGTCGGGCGAATCGAAATGGATCAGCGGCGAGGACGCCCGCGCCCATGTCCATCTCGAGCGCGCCCGCAGCGACATGATCCTGGTCGGGCGCGGCACCTATCTGGCCGACCGCCCAAAGCTCGATGTCCGCCTTCCCGGCCTCGAGCAATGGTCGCCGCGCCGCGCCCTGCTCAGCCGCGGCGAGGCGGTGGCGGGCTGGGAAATGCTGCGTTCTCCGGGGGATGTCTGCCGACTTCATGACGTCAACGATTTGCTGGTCGAGGGCGGTTCGGCGACCGCTACCGCCTTCCTGAGCGAGGACCTTGTCGACCGCATCCTCATTTATCGCGCGCCGATCCTGGTCGGCGAGGGCAAGTCGAGCTTCGGCTATATCGGCCTCGATGCGATCGGCGACGCCCACGGCCGCTGGCGGATGGCCGACGCCCGCCCGCTTGGCATCGACCGCCTCGAAGTCTACGAGCGCGTCCGCTAATGTTTACAGGCATCATCACCGACATCGGCACCGTCCGCGCCGCCGAGCCGCGCGGCGACCTCAGGCTGACCATCGCCTGCGGCTATGACCTGGCCAGCGTTGACCTCGGCGCCTCGATCGCCTGCTCGGGCGTCTGCCTGACCGTGGTCGACAAAGGTGAGGACTGGTTCGCGGTCGATGTTTCCTCCGAGACCCAATCGCGCACCCCGGCCGATCGCTGGCAGGCAGGCACGCGCCTCAACTTGGAACGAGCTCTGCGGCTCGGCGATGAGCTTGGCGGCCATATCGTCACCGGCCATGTCGATGCCGTCGCAGAGGTCGTTGGTACCTGCTCCGAAGGTGATTCGACCCGCGTCGGCCTGCGGGTGCCGCGCGCGCTGGGTGCCATGATCGCGCCCAAGGGCTCGATCACCCTCGATGGCGTCTCGCTGACGGTCAACGACGTCCGCGACGTCGACAGCGACAGCAGTGATTTCTCGGTCAACGTCATTCCCCATACCAGCCAGCAGACGACTCTTGGCGATCTCGCTGCGGGGCAACAGCTCAATGTCGAGGCGGACGTGCTCTCCCGCTATCTCGCGCGGCTGCTGGCGGCCAGATCACAATAGGAACATGCTCGTTCCCGCTTTTCATCACATTAAAATGTGATATAGGGCGGCAATGAGCACCAATCTGATCGAACGTCTGAACGCCATCGTCGACACCGGCGAGGTCAGCCGCGCCGGCCTCGCCCGCGCCGCCGGCCTCCACCCCAACAGTTTGCGCAAATTGGGCTCGCCGGACTGGAACCCGACCGCCGACACCCTCGGCCGCCTGGAAAAATTGATCCATCGCGGCAGCACGCAAGTTTTGGTCGGCGCCGAGGCGATCATCGACGAGGCCCGCAACGGTCGCATGTTCATCCTGGTCGACGACGATGACCGCGAAAATGAGGGCGACCTCGTCATTCCGGCGCAAATGGCGACTCCCGACGCCATCAACTTCATGGCCCGCCACGGCCGCGGCCTCGTTTGCCTGGCGCTGACCCGCGAGCGCGCCGACCAGCTCAAGCTCGAGCCGATGGCGCGGCGCAACGGCACCAAGCTGGAAACCGCCTTCACCGTCTCGATCGAGGCGCGGGACGGGGTCACCACCGGCATTTCCGCCGCCGACCGGGCGCGGACCGTCGCCGTCGCCATCGATTCGGCCAATGGCCCCGATGCCCTGGTTTCGCCCGGCCACGTGTTTCCGCTCGTCGCCCGTCCCGGCGGCGTGCTGGTCCGCGCCGGCCATACCGAAGCGGCGGTCGACGTCGCCCGCCTGGCCGGCCTCAACCCGTCGGGCGTCATCTGCGAGATCATGCGCGAGGACGGGACCATGGCCCGGCTCGACGATCTGCTCGAATTCGCCGCCGCCCATGGCCTCAAGATCGGCACCATTCGCGACCTGATCGCCTACCGTCTGCGCCGCGACCATATGGTCGAGGAAGTCGCCGACACCCGCTTCGCCAGCCGTCGCGGCGCCGACTGGGCGGCGAAAGTCTTCCGCGACAAGGCCAGCGGCGCCGAGCAGCTGGCCCTGGTTCACGGCAGCGTCGACCCCAGCCAGCCGACTTTGGTGCGGATGCACAGCCTCGATCTGTTCGCCGACGTGCTCGGCGAGCAGAGCGAGCGTTCGGGGTTGCTGGGTGGCGCCATGGCGATGATCGAGGCCGAAGGCGCCGGCGTCGTCGTCGCCCTCCACGCCGCCTCGCCCGGCTCGCTGTCGCGCTCAGCCGATCTGCGCTCGGGCAAGCCGGCGGCGGGCGGCGAGGGCCTGCGCGATTATGGCATCGGCGCACAGATCCTGGCGGCGCTCGGCATCCACGACATGATCTTGCTCACCAACACGAGCCATTCGCCGGTCGGCCTGTCCGGTTACGGCCTGTCGATCGTTGAAGAACGCCCAATCGAGCAGGAGCGACGCTGATGGCCCGAATCCTCATCGTCGAGGCCCGGTTCTACCCGGAATTCAGCGACCTGCTGCTCGCTGGGGCCCGCGCCGCGCTCGACGCCTCCGGCCATGAGCATGAGACGATCACCGTCCCCGGCGCCCTCGAAATCCCCGGTGCCATCGCGCTCGCCGCCAAGAGCGGTCGCTATTGCGGCTTCGTTGCTTTGGGCGTGATCATCCGTGGCGAGACCTATCATTTCGAGGCGGTGGCGAACGAAAGCGCGCGCGGCCTGATGGACCTGACCTTGCAGGGCGTGCCGGTCGGCAACGGCATTCTGACCGTCGAGGACGAAGCCCAGGCACTGGCCCGCGCCGACCCGGCCCAGGCCGACAAGGGCGGCGGCGCTGCGCGGGCGGCGGTCGCTCTGGTCGACATCGCCGTCCGCTTCGGCGCCGCCCCGAGCTATTTGCGCCAGGTGCGCTGAGCCTCAGGCGGCCGCGCGCTCGCCGTCAAGCGTCGGATAATCGACATAGCCTTCGGCCCCCTGCGTGTAGAAGGTGTTGCCGTCGGGTTCATTGAGATCGGCGCCGATGCGGATTCGCTCGACCAGGTCGGGGTTGGCGAGGAAGGTGCGGCCGAAGGCGATGGCATCGGCGACACCCTGGTCGAGCCGGGCATGCGCTGAGTCCCCGACATAATCGCTGTTGAGTGCGATCACGCCCGAATAATGCGCCCGCATCGCCGGGCTGACCGGCGCGGTGGCGCCGCTGCCGAAGGTCGAATCCGGCCCCGGCTCGCGGAGTTCGATCCATGGCACGCCCAGCAGCTCCAGCCGCTCCGCCACCGCCGTGTAGAGCGCCGGCGGATCGGGGTCGTCGACGCCTTGCGACAGGATGTTCGGCGAGAAGCGGATGCCGACCCGTTCCATGCCGATCTCGGCGCCGATCGCTTCCAGAACCTCGGTCATGAAGCGCAATCGATTGTCGATGGCGCCGCCGTAGTCGTCGTCGCGCAAATTGGCGCCGGCGCGCAGGAATTGGTCGACCAGATAGCCGTTGGCGCCGTGCACCTGGATCCCGTCGAAGCCGGCCCGCATCGCGTTGGCGGCGGCGCGGCCATAGTCGCCGACGATCCGGGCGATATCCTCGCGAGTGGCGGCGCGGGCTTCGATGTAGGGTTTATTGCCATCATAGGTATGGGCGTGATGCGGCCCGGTGGTCGCCGAGGATGAGAGCGGCTGGCCGCCGCCAAGGTCGGGGTGCACCAGCCGGCCCATGTGCCACAATTGCGCGACCATATGCCCGCCGGCGGCGTGGACCTTTTGCGTTACCAGCTTCCAGCCCTCGACCTGGGCATCGCTCCACAGCCCCGGCGCGAACGGCCAGCCGAGGCCCTCGCGGCTGATGCCGGTGGCCTCGCTGATGATCAAACCGGTGCCGGCGCGCTGGGCATAATATTAAAAAAAAAGAGAAGTAGGCACCGCCTCTTTGGTAGCGCGGCCGCGGGTCAGCGGCGCCATCCAGATGCGGTTCTTGAGTTCAAGGGCGCCGATGGCAACGGGGTCGAACAGGCTGGGCATAGCAAGGCTTTCTGCTACGCGTCGGCTCCCATCGACGCAGGGAGAGGCGAAAATAGTTTCGAAGCGAAACCATTCAAGCCCTCACCGCTTCGCTTATCCGGCGTTGCTGCTCGGCAATGCCGCGCTCGCCTTCGGGCCGTGGCTGGTGCGGCTGGCGGATACCGGGCCGGTCGCGGTCGGCTTCTGGCGGCTGGCGCTGGCGCTGCCCTTCCTGTGGCTGCTGGCGAAAGTGGCCGGCCAGCCGGTCCACTGGCCGGGGCGCAAGCTGGCCATCGCGCTTGGCCTCGCCGCCGCTTTCTTCGCCGCCGACCTTGGCGCCTGGCACGCCGGCATCCACCTGACCAAGCTCGGCAACGCCACCTTGTTCGGCAATGTCGCCAGCTTCGCCTTCGCCGCTTACGGCTTGTGGCTGGCGCGGCGCTGGCCGTCGCCGGTCCAGGCAATCGCCTTGGCCCTCGCCGCCGCCGGCTGCGCAGCTTTGGTCACCGGCAGCGCCGAGCTGTCGGCCCGCCACGTCCGCGGTGACATCCTCGCCCTCACCGCCGGGCTGCTCTACACTGGCTATCTGATCATCGTCGAGCGGGCGCGCGGCACCTTGAAGGCGCTTCCCCTGCTGTTTCTCGCCAGCCTGTTCGGCGCCATATTGCTGCTGCCCGCCAGCCTGGCGCTCGGCGAGCGGGTGCTGCCGCAAGAATGGACGCCGCTGATCATCCTCGCTTTGTCCAGCCAGGTGCTCGGCCAGGGCCTGCTGGTCTATGCGCTCGGCCACGTGCCGCCGCTCATCGTCGGCCTCGCCTTGCTCACCCAGCCGGCCATTTCCGCCGCCATCGGCTGGCTGGCCTATGGCGAGACTTTCACCGGCCTCGACTGGACCGGCGCCATCGCCGTCGGTGTCGCCTTGGTCCTGGTTCGCTTGCACGACCGCCAGCGGCAGCCCACTTACCAGCCATGACCGATCCGACTCCCCTGGCGGCTGCCCGCGCACAATTGGCGCTCGCCGTCGGCGAGCATGCCGTGTTCGACGGCTGGAGCGCGAAAGCGGTCGAGGCCGCCGCCGGCCAGCTCGGTATCGACCCGGCCCTCGCCCGGCTCGCCTTCCCCAAGCGCCAAGTCGGGATGATCGAGGTTTATATCGCCGCCGTCGACGCGGCGATGGCGGCGCATTTCACGCCCGACATCGTCGCCGCGCTCAAGGTCCGCGACCGTATCCGCGAATTGGTCTGGTTCCGGCTGCAAGTGATGGGCCCGGCGCGCGAGGCGGTGCGTTCGGCGCTGGCGATCCTGGCCATGCCGCAGAACGCGGTCAAAGGCCTCAGCCTGGGCTGGAACAGCGCCGATTTGATGTGGCGGCTGGCCGGCGACAAAGCGACCGACTTCAACCATTATACCAAGCGCCTGACCCTGAGCGCGCTTTATGCCGCCACTTTGCTCGCCTGGCTCGATGACGACAGCGAGGAATGGGCGGAGACTTCGGCCTTCCTCGACCGCCGCATCGGCGATGTCATGCGCTTCGAGCAATGGAAGGCCGGCTGGCGCGGCGGCGCCGATCGCCGCCCGAGCTTCAGCCGCTTCCTCGGCCGCCTCCGCTACCCGCCCCACTGACATTTGCGGTTAACGCAAGTTTAGGGCTAGGACTCCCGCCGTCCCTTCCCGGGGCGAGTCTACAGGAGAGTATTTCATGAAGAAAATTGCGATTTTCGCGGTCCTTGCGGCCGCTTGCACTATGCCCGCCGCGGCCGCCGGCAATGACCAAAGCGGGTTTACGGTCGGCGACTGCATCTCCGACGTCGTCTACGGCAACGAACCCAATATGGCCGACGGTTCGGCCGGCGGCCCGGCCGAGCAGGAGCCCGGCACCAACGGCGGCAATGTCCTGCCGACCCAATCGCCAGGACCGTTAGTCAACAATCCGAACGATCCCGAC
>DAIPLM010000046.1:0-9702 GCA_036769205.1 Sphingomicrobium sp. | reverse complement strand
ACCGTCGAGCGCACCGTCCCTTCGGGAGCGCCGGTGCAGCCCTTGTTCCACCCGGTCGCCGGCGAGGCGATGCTGCTGGCGCAGGTCGAGTCGTCCGGACCGTCATTGATCGAGCAATTGGGCGGCTGGCCGACGGTGCTGCTGACCATCTGGCTCGCCGTCGCGGCCGGCCTGTTCATGTCACGGCTGCTGGCCTTCCGGCGCGACCGCCGCGCCATCCTCGACCGCGCCGTCGAGATCGCCCGCCTGGGATCGATCCGGATCGTCCGCTCGATCGAGGTCCGCGGCCCGATCGCCTTCGGCATCTTCGACAAGGTGATCGCCGTGCCGGCCGATTTCGACCGCATCTTCGACGAGCGCGAGCGCGCTTTGGCGCTCGACCATGAGCTCGCCCACCATCGTTCCGGCGATCTCATCGCCAATCTCTTCGCCTTTGTCCTCCTCTGCCTCCAGTGGTTCAACCCGCTCGCCTGGGTCGCCCACGCCGCTTTCCGCTTCGACCAGGAAGCCGCGTGCGACGCCCGGGTGTTGGACAAGGCCAAGGCCCGCGATCGCGCCGACTATGGCCGGGCGATCGCCAAGGCCGCTTCGGGACGAGCGTTGCTGTTCGCAAGCACGCTCGATCGACCCAACGCCCTGAAACGGAGGCTGAGTTCCATGTTGTACAGGTCCACCACCGGCAAGCGCACCGCCGGCAAATTGATCATCGTCGCGGCGGTCGCCGTCGCCTTGCCGCTAACCGCCACCCGCGCCATCGACTATGTCGACGTTCCCGCTCCGCCGGCGCCGCCCGCCGCCCCGGAAGCGCCATTGCCGCCGATGGCTCCGGCGCTGCTCGCGGTCCAGGCGGTCTCTCCGGCACCGCCAGCGCCGCCGGCCCCGTTGGCGCCGCCGGCACCACCAGCGCCGCCGGCGCCGCTGTTCCATAGCGGGCACAGCGATTTCCGGATCAACGACGGCATGATCACGATCAACGGCCAGGCCAAGCGCTGGTCGGAGCTGACGCCAGCCGAAAAGCAGCACGTCCGCGGCGAACTCGCCCGCGCCAAGGAGGAATTGGCGCGCACCCGCATCGACCGCGCCGAGATCGAGCGCGACGTCCGCGAGGCGCTCGCCGAGGCCAGGATCGACAAGGACGAGATGCGCCGCGAGCTCGAGGATGCCCGCCGTGAAATCGGCCAGGCGATGCGCGAGATCGACGCCCACGCCGCCGACATCCGCCGCTCGGGCCAAAGCCCGGAAGCGATCAAGGCGCAGATCCGCGCGTCCTTGAAATCGGTCGAGGCGATCAATGTCGAGGCCATCACCCGCGAGGCCTTGGCCTCGGTCGACCCGGCCAGGATCGCCGCCAGCGTCGCCGCCGCCGAAGCCTCCGTCGCCCAGGCCCAGGCGGAAATCGACCGGCTGGACGAGAGCTTCAAGGACGACTGACCAGCTCGAAGCGGCGCGAGGGCGAACGCCGGTCGAACGGCGCTCGCGCGGCCAGGGGCATCGGTGACGGGGAGGCCGTCGCCGGTGCCCCTATTTCGTTACGCGGCTGCATGGAGTAGGAGCGCCGGGGCGGAAACCGCGGCCCTCGGCCGATGGCACTTAACCGCCCGCAGGGGGTTTTGAAGCCGAGATGAGCCGCGACGACCCCTGGGACGCTTATTCCGACCGCGGGCCGCCGCGGCTGTTCTGCGACCTGACGCAAAGCTGGTCGTCGGTCGGCGGCGGCGTCGGCACCTATTTGCGGCATAAGCGCCAGCATATCCTGCAGACCATGCCGCACCGGCATTTGCTGATCGTCCCCGGCACCCGCGACGAGGTCATCGAAGAGGATCGGGCGGTCACCGTCACCATCGCCTCGCCCAAGGTACCGGGCAGCCCCAAGTACCGGCTGATGCTGCGCAACCGCGCCGTCCGCGAGGCGCTGGAGCGCTTCCAGCCCGACCTCATCGAATGCCAGGACGCCTATAATTTGCCGTGGGCGGCGATCGGCCATGCCAAGCGGCATCCCGGCACCGCTTTGGTCGCGGCCTACATGACCGATTTCCCGACCGTCTATGTCGAGCGGCCGTTCCGCAAGGTGGTCGGCAAGACCCTGGCCGGCGCCGCTTCGCGGCTTTGCTATTGGTATTGCGGCCAGCTCTACAGCCGCTTCGACGCTATGTTCGCACTGTCGGCGAACGGCGGGCTGACCAAGCTGCAGTCGCTCGGCCTCGACCGAATCGAGGTCGTGCCGCTGGGCGTCGAGCTCGGCGATTTTTCGCCGGCGCGGCGCGACCCGCAGCTGCGCCGCAAGCTCGGCATCGCCGACGATCAGCCCTTGCTGGTCTATGCCGGCCGCCTCGACGGTGAGAAGCGCGCGCAATTGCTGGTCGACGCTTTCGCCTTGCTGCCGCGCGAGCTCGGCGCGCAGCTGGTGCTGATCGGCGACGGACCGCTGCGCGCAACCATCCGCGAGCTGGGCGATCCCCGTATCCACGCGCCCGGCTATGTCCGCGACCGTTCGGAGCTGGCGCGCTGGCTGGCCAGCGCCGACGTCTATGTGTCCGGCATGGCCGACGAGACCTTCGGCGTGTCGATCGTCGAGGCCCAGGCCTCGGGCCTGCCGGTGGTCGGCGTTGCTGCCGGCGCCATGGTCGATCGGGTGGTGCCCGAAATCGGCCGCCTGGGGCCAATCGACGACGCCGAAGCCATGGCGCGCAATATCCTCGACGTCTGGGGCTCGAACCGCTCCGCGATGGGTGAGATCGCCCAGCATCACGCCCGCCAGTACAGCTGGGACCGGAGCATGTCGGACTTGTTCACCAGCCTGTATCCGAAGGCGCTTCGCCGCGCCTGGGCGCGCTCGGCGCCGGCGGCGGCGGTTCCGGTGGCGGCGCTCGCCGACGCCTAAGCTGGCAAAAAGGGGCTTCACCTCGCCGGCGAATAAGCTAGGCAGTGCACATGACCATGTTCACCGCCCGCATGTCCTTGATTCTAGCCGTATTCGGCCTCGCCGCGACCGGCGCTTCCGGCCAGGAAACGGCGCCGGCCGACGATGCCAAGTCGCCGCCGAGCGCGCTCGAGACGCTTGCCGAATCTTGCTCGGCGCACAAGTTCGAAACCGTCGTCAAGAATGTGACCGCGGACGGGCGCACCCATGGCTCGCGGGTCAAGATTTGCGGCGAGCCAGGCCAGACCGATGCCGATTGGCTGGTCACCCTCAAGGATTCGCTGGCCAAGACCAAGTCGAACGAGGCGCTGACGCCTGCCGTCAGAACGCAGATCATCGCCGCCCTAAAGGCGGAGATTGGCCGGCTGGATCAAAGCGCCTCGGCCGCCGCCACCGCGGCGCCGCGGGTGACCATCGAGATTTCGCACGACCCCGTGTCAGTGCCCGAGGCGCGGCCGGAATATGCCAGCGTCCCGCAATTGCCTGCCCCGCTGCCGCGCGCTAGCATCTCTCGGGCGAGCGCGGCGTCGTCGCCTTTGGTCCGGCCGCGGCTGAGCATCCGCTGCGCCTTGCCGCACGAATCCTTCACCGAATGCCGCCGGCTCGAACGCGAAACCCAGCTCAGCATCCGTGCCGATGAAGACCTCGCCGGCATCAGCCTGCGGTTCCTGCGCGGGGGCGATGCCCGCGCCGACCTCGATCTCGGCGTGCTCGAAGCTGGCGCGACCCTGCGCGAACGGCTGCCCTCCCGGGTCTGCGCCGGCGTGCTGCGCGGCAAGGTCCAGGTGCAAGTGCTAAGCAAGGGCCGGGTCGCCGACACGCTCGGCCCGTTCGCGCTCTACTGCGGCTCCTGAGGCGCCGTTCAACCGGCGTTCAGCGCCTCGGGCAATGTTATCCTTCCTCGCGACACGAGGGGACCATCGACCATGAAACAACTCCATGTCATTCTGTCCGCCGCCGCCGCTGTGGCTTTTGCGGTGCCGGCTTTCGCCCATCCCGACCACTCCGCCACCAAGGAAGAGGTCCGCGAAATCAAGATCATCAAGACCGATGCGGCTGGCGAGAAGGCGAGCCGGGCCCAAATCGCCGCCGACTGCGGCCAAGGCCGCAAGTTCGAATCCTCCGGCGAAAGTGGCGACGGGGCCAAGGAGAAGCGCGTCAGCAAGATGGTGATTTGTTCGGATCCGGGCGAGTCCGATGCCGAATGGGCCAAAACCTTGCGCGACGCGCTCGTCCGGCTGCAGGCCAATGACGATATGCCCGACGAGGGCAAGGCCAGGATCATCGCCGACCTGCAAAGCGAGATCGCCAAGCTCGGCAAATAGCCGGCCGCTTGGCCTTAAGGGTGTTCGCGGCTAGGCCAACGCCGTGGAAGCCCCCTACGCACGGCTGGAGCAGCTCGAACCGGGCATTGCCCGGGTTCTGGCTCATAACCCGTCGGCGTTCACATACTACGGCACCCAGTCCTACCTGATTGGGGAGAAAGAACTGGCGGTCGTCGACCCGGGCCCGAATCTCGACGAGCATGTCGCGGCCTTGGTCGCCGCCATCGCCGGCCGGCCGGTCGTGGCCATCTGCTGCACCCACACCCACCGCGACCATAGTCCGGCGGCGCGGCCGCTGGCCGAGGCGACCGGCGCGCCGATCATCGGCTGCGCCCCGCTGGCGCTCGAGACGGTCGGCCCGCGCGCCGACGCCGCGTTCGACGGCGATTATGCGCCCGATCGCGTCCTCAGCGACGGCGACAGCATCATGGTCGACGGCAAGCCGCTGACCGCGGCGGCGACGCCGGGCCACACGTCGAACCATTTGTGCCTTGCCTATGGCGATGCCTTGCTGACCGGCGACCATGTCATGGGCTGGTCGACGACCGTCGTCGTCCCGCCCGACGGCGACATGGCGGCCTATATGGCAAGCCTGCGCAAGCTGCGGGAGCGCGACGACCGGGTCTATTATCCGGCGCACGGCCCGCCGGTGACCAATCCCGGGCAATATCTGCGCGGGCTGATCGGCCACCGCATGCAGCGCGAGAAGCAGATTTTGCGGCTGGTCGGTGAGGATGCGCGAACCATCCCAGACATCGTCGCCAACGCCTATCCCGGCCTGGACCCGCGGCTGGTGACGGCGGCCGGCGGCTCGGTTTACGCGCATTTGCTGGACCTTGAGGCGCGCGGCCTCGTTGTCGCTAGGGAGGATCGATGGACAAAAGCCTGAACAAGCCGCTGGCAATCGCCGCCGTCGTCGTCGCCTTGCTGCTCGGCTTCCTGTTTGGTGGCCTCGCCGACATCGGCAAGCGACTGTTCGGCGGCACCGACCCCGAAACCGTGGTCAGCTCCAGCCTGGAATCGATGCACGCCCAGAACCGGCTGGTGCCGTTCGTTGCCCGCTTCGTCTCGGTCACCAGCTCGCGCCAGGAGAAGTTTGGGCTGTCGGCCGAGCGGACGTTGATCCTACCGGGAACGGTCCGTTACGAGCTCGATCTGGCCAAGATCGACCGCGACGACCTTGCCTGGGATGAATCGACCAAGACCCTCTCCATCCGCCTGCCCGAGATCGAGATCGCCGGGCCCGAGGTCGATCTGAAAGCGGCGCGCGAATATGGGTCGGGGGGCATCCTGGCGGCGATCAGCGATGCCGAGGGCAAGCTCGACGACGCCAACCGCAGTCTCGCCGTCGCCGATCTGCGCAAGCAGGCGGCGGCGCCGACGCCGATGCGGCTGGCGCGCGACGCCGCCCGCGACGCGGTCGAGCGCAGCTTCGCCATGCCGCTGACCGCCGCCGGCATCGCCGACGCCAAAGTCGTCGCCCGGTTCGGCAGCGAGGCCGACGACCCTAGCTATCTCGACCGCTCGGCCACATATAATGAGGCGATCGCGGAGGCGCGCCGGCGCCGTGGAGAGACAACGCAGTGACCGCACAGCCGCAAAGCCTGAAGGGCCTCGACCTGCTCGCCGAAATCACCCGGCTGAAGCATGAGCGCAACGCCATCATCCTCGCCCATTATTACCAGAAGCCGGAAATCCAGGACCTCGCCGATTTTGTCGGCGACAGCCTCGATCTGTCGCGCAAGGCGGCGGCGACCGACGCCGAGGTCATCGCCTTTTGCGGCGTCCGCTTCATGGCCGAGACGGCGAAGATCCTGTCGCCGCAAAAGACGGTGATCCTGCCCGACATGGATGCCGGCTGCAGCCTGGAGGACAGCTGCCCGCCCGAGCAGTTCAAGGCCTTCCGCGAAGCCCACCCCGACCATATCGCGCTGACTTACATCAACTGCTCGGCGGCGGTGAAAGCATTGAGCGACATCATCGTCACCTCCTCCTCGGCGCAGATCATCCTCGACCAGATCCCGAAGGACCAGAAGATCATCTTCGGCCCCGACCGGCACCTTGGCGGCTATCTCGCCCGCAAGACCGGCCGCGACATGCTGCTGTGGCCGGGGATTTGCATCGTCCACCAGGCGTTCAGCGAAACCGAATTGCTCAAGCTCAAGGCCGAACATCCCGGCGCGCCGGTGGCGGCCCACCCGGAGTGCCCGCCGCATATCATCGAGCATGCCGACCATGTCGGCTCGACCCGTTCGATCCTCGAATTCGCACAATCGAGCCCGGCGGAGACCATCCTGGTCGCGACCGAGCCGCACATCATTCACCAGATGGAAAAGGCGGCGCCGGGCAAAACCTTCATCGGCGTTCCCGGCGGCGACGGCAATTGCAACTGCAACATGTGCCCGTACATGGCGCTCAACACGCTCGAGAAGCTCTACGTCGCGCTGCGCGACCTCAAGCCGCGGATCGAGCTGTCGGACGAGGTCATGGACCGCGCCCGCGTGCCGCTGGAACGGATGCTGGAGATGGCCGGGCGGACCGTCGGGCAGGGCGATGTCGGCAAGCCGGTGATCCACGAGCCGATCGAGCCGCAGGACATCGACCCAAGGATCTCCGGCGACTAACGCCAGCGCTCGGCCGGCGCCCGGACATAGCGCCGCCAGACATATCCCCACGGGATCACCAGCAGCAGGACCGCGCCGAAGGCGATGTTGAAGCTATCCTCGGCGAAGGTCGGCGGGCGCTGGCCGGACGACCATTGCGGCCAGCCGTAGGCAAGCATCCAGATCGCCTTCCACGCCAGTTCGAACAGCAGCAGCGGCAGCATCCGCAGCGGGTAGCGCAGGCCGAGGAAGGCGAGCGCCCAAACGGCGCCCAGCAAGGACGGAATGACGCCGCGGCTGGTGAGCGCGTGGTTGACGATCTCGGGGACGATCATGGCGCCGAGACCGATCACCAGCACCAAGTACATGGCACGCAGGACATAGAGGCGGAACAGCGAGACGTCGTCTTCGGCGCTGCCGAGCGGCGGCGAGGGTGAAGCCAGGGTCGAAACCATTTCGATTCTCCTTCAGGCGGCGGGCGACTGTTCGGCGGAGCCAGGATCGGGTTGGAACTCGAGCAGGTCGCCCGGCTGGCAAGCGAGCGCCGCGCAGATCGCTTCGAGCGTCGAGAAGCGGATGGCGCGGGCCTTGCCGGTCTTGAGGATCGACAGATTGGCGAGCGTGATGTCGATTTTCTCGGCGAGCTCGGTCAGGGTCATGCGGCGGGCGTGAAGCAAATCGTCGAGCTTGACGGCGATGGCCATGTCAGACCGTCCCGTCGAGATCGTCGCGCATCAACGTGCCCTCGGCGAAGACGCGGGCGAGGACGAACATCAGCAGCACCGCCAGCCAGCCGTTGATCGAGAAGCCGGCGTCGAGTTGGACCGGGTTTTCCGGCGTCGAGATCAGCCTGCCGATGATTGCGATGGCGATGCTGAGCAGCTGCAGCGCCAGCGACGCCCAGGCGATGGCGTGCAGCCGATAGGCGTTGGCGGCGACGAACGGATCGCCGAGCCGGACGGTGACGACGATCGCCACGAGCCGCTTGAGGATCGCATAGTTGATCGCGATCGCGACCAGGCCGAGCGTGGCGATGGCGCGCAAGCCCATCATCATGGCCGGGATGCCGGACGCCGGCGTGATGCCGAGCGCGGTGAAGGTCCATTGCTCGGCAAGGATGGTGGCGGCGAGCAAGGCGAAAATGGCCAGGCCCCACAGCCAGTTGAGCACGATCAGGACGCGCAAGGCGATGTAGGCGACCGGCAAAGCGGCGGAGTAAGGCGTGGACACGGCTGACGCTCCAATCGACGTTGATATCGATAAACGATAATCTACATATCGATTGTCGGCAAGTACTTTATTCGCGGCCCTCGATGGCGGCCAGGTTGTTGGCGGCGCGCTCGTACCAGGTCGCGCTTGCCGTCAGCGCCTGGGAGAAAGCGGCGATGGCGCGTTGGCGCTGGCCGCCGATGGCGGCGGCGACCCCGGCGTCGTTGAGCCGCGCCGCCCAGTCGGCATTGCTTTCGCCGGCACGTCGGCGCGGCAAATCCTGGGCCAGCGCCGCCCGCGCCAGTTCGAGATTGTCGGCGATCCGCCGCGATTAGGGATCGATGCCGCCGGCACGTTCGAGCAACGGCAGCGCGTCCCTCCATTGCCCACGCAGCAGCAGCGACCAGCCGCGATTGTTGAGGATTTCCGCGCGCCCCGGGGCCAGCTCCAGGGCGCGGTCATAAGCGAGGTCGGCCTCGTCCCAGTCGCGGCGAAGGTCGGCGACGGCGCCGCGCGCGTTCCACGCCCGCCAGCTGGCGCCGGGCAGCGCGGTGGCGGCGGCCAGCGCGGCTTTGGCCCGGCGCAGGTCGCCGATCTGGAAGGCGGCGATGCCCGCGCGCTGGAAGGCCAAAGCGTCTTGTGGATGCGCCGCCGCCAGCCGTTCGTAGAGTTCGAGCGCGCCCGCATAATCGCCCGAGCGGAAGGCGAGATCGGCGCGCAAGCGGTCGACCTCGTCGCCCTGGGCGCCCGCCTTCACCGCCGAATCGAGCATGATGCGAGCCTGGTCGAGCCGCCCGGCCTTGAGCGCTTGCGCCGCGTCGCCGAGGCCGGTCCCCCCGGCCAGCAGCGCCGCGGCGAGCAGGGCGATCATGCCTGCGGGCGCAGGGCCGGCAATCTGGCGGCGTCGCGGCCGAGCAGGACCGTCACCTGGCGGACGTCGGTCCGCTCGGCGATGGCAAAGCCGAGGCGCGCCGACAGCCGGCGGGCGGCGGCCTGCGTGCCCTTGGGATAGACGATCAGGCTGCGGGAGCGGACGGCGGCCGCATCGCCAACCGCCATTTCGCGCCAGCCGAAGCGGCTGAGCAGGGCGCGGGTGCGGGCGGCGAGCTTGTCGACCCGCGCCGCGTTCAGCAGCCGCACCTCATAGGCTTTCGCCGGCACCGTTCGGGCGGCCGTCATCACCAGCGGCGGCGCCACCGGCTTCCAGCGCGGTCCATTGCCGGTGATCAGCGCCACTTCGGTCAGCGACAGCCGTTCGAGCCGCGGCGGATGGGCGGCGGCGGCCTGGCTGGCTTTGGCGGGCGCCAGCTGGCGCGGTGGGGGCAGAGCGATGGTCACCGAATGCCCGACGGGCGCCACCGCCATGGCTTGCGCATCGCGTGGCGGCCGGCGCTCTGCCTCGGCGGTGCGGGTTGCCTCGAAGGGGCGCGGTGGCGGCAAAGCGATCGTCACCGACTGGCCGACCGGGGACGCCATTTCGGGCGCGACCGGGGCCGGGACAGCGACGGCGACGGCTGGCGTCGGCGCCGGCTCGGCTTGCGCGACTTGGATAGCCGGCGGGGCCGCCGCGGCCGCGGCCTCCTGGCGGACCGATTGGGCCTGCCTTGTCAGCCCCTGGCGGTCGAGCGCGCCGGCGAACATGGCG
>DAIPLM010000226.1:0-2684 GCA_036769205.1 Sphingomicrobium sp. | reverse complement strand
CTCGATGTCGGGGATGAAGCCCATGTCGAGCATGCGGTCGGCTTCGTCGATGACCAGCAAATTGCAGTCGTTGAGCATGATCTTGCCGCGGCCGAACAGGTCCATCAGCCGGCCCGGCGTGGCGATCAGCACGTCGACGCCCTTTTCCAGCGCCTTGACCTGATCGCCCATCTGGACGCCGCCGATCAGCAGCGCCATCGAGAGGCTCTGGTACTTGCCGTATTTCTCGAAATTCTCGGCGACCTGCGCGGCCAGCTCGCGCGTCGGCTCGAGAATCAGCGAGCGTGGCATCCGCGCCCGGGTCCGGCCCTGGTGGAGGATGTCGATCATCGGCAGGACGAAGGCGGCGGTCTTGCCGGTGCCGGTCTGGGCGATGCCGATCAGATCCTTGCCCATCAGCACGCTAGGGATGGCGCCCTTCTGGATTGGGGTTGGGACATCGTAGCCGCTGTCGGTAACAGCGCGCAGCAATTCGTCGGAAAGGCCGAGGTCGGCAAAGCTCATGAAGGATCCGGAAAAAAGTCAGGCGCCGCGAACAGCGGACCGCCGAGGCGCGGATGCGGCCAAAGGGCGCGAAAGTCAAGGAAAGGAAGGTGCTAGCATCGCCAATCGCGCCCGCTTGCCCTATGCCGGCGCTGAGGCGTGGAGGCGGCAATGAGCACGGAAAATTGGGCCGAGGAACGGACGAGGCTGGCCGCGCTGCTCCGCGATTATGAGGCTGGAACCATCACCCGCTTCGACGAGATCGGCCTCGACCCGCTCGAAGGCGCCACCACCCACGATCGTATCGCCGCGATCAAGGCCCGGCTGGCGGCACTGGATGACCGGCTTGGGAGCGATCAGCGGGGCTGACGCCGTTGGGGATGACTGCCCGTCTCCGACACGAAGAGAAGAGCTAAGAGGCTTGGCCTAATCTCAGCATTGCAGCTCGACGGCCCGCGTCGGAATCTTGCCCTCGAAGCCCTTGAGCTCGCATTCCCCGGCATCGACGAACTTCAAATTCTTGCCGATGCAGAGATCGGCGACGACGTTCGACACCAGCACCTGTCCCGGCTCGGCCTGGGCGCAGAGGCGAGCGGCGAGCTGGACGGTGGAGCCGAACAGGTCCGCGGCTTGCTCGACCGGCTCGCCGGCGGAAATGCCGATGCGCACGACGACGGGCAGGTCGGGACCGGCGGCATTGTGGTCGCCCAGTTGGCCCTGGATGGCGCAGGCGCTCTTGACCGCGCTCGCCGCCGAATTGAAGGCGGCCATGATGCCGTCGCCGGTGTGCTTGACCTCGCGCCCGTTGTTGGCGCTGACGGCGGTGCGGACGATGCGATCGTGAATATCAAGCATGAGGATGGCGGCGTCGTCGCCATGCTTCGAGCACATCTCGGTCGAGCCGACGATATCGGTGAAAAGGACCGAGCGAACGCCGCTGTCCCTGGTGCCGAGTTGGTCGGGCAGGAGAACGGCGCCGGCGCCGTTGACGACGCCCGGGCCGAAGAGGCCGTCGGCCATGTCGGGATCGACCTCGATGATCTTTTCGGCGAGCAGGCCGTGCGCTTCCTGATGGACGGCGGCGGCAGCCTCGGCATTGGGCGCCTCGACCAGGCAGAAGACCTTGCCCGCCGCCTCGTTCAGCCAGTATTTGTGATAGCAGACATGATGCTTGTCCTGGACCGCGACGTCGGCGTCGTGCGCCGCCTTCAGCGCCTCCGGGGTCGCGCCGGGGACATTGTGGATGTCCATGTACAACGGCATGTGCCTACGCCTCCCACTCGTCGCGGGATTGATTACATGGATTTATGACCGGGAACAATCTTACGCGCCCCTCGACTTCGCTCGGGACGAACGGGTAGATTGACCGGATGGCGACGAAGCTGAAATCGGTGATTGAAGCGGACCCATTAGCGGGAACCAGCCTGCCGGGCTGGCTCTACCAGGACGAGGGATTCTTCGCGGCCGAGCAGCGGGCGTTCCTGCGGGCGGCGCCGCAGGTGGTGTGCCATGCCAGCGACATCGCCGCGCCGGGGGATTGGCAGCGGCTCGATTATCTCGGCGAGAGCATCATCGTCATGCGCGGCGACGACGGGGTGGCGCGGGCGTTCATGAACGTCTGCCGCCACCGCGGGTCGCGGCTGGTCGATGGCGAGAGCGGCTGCGCGAGGGTGCTGACCTGCCCCTATCACGCCTGGAGCTATGGCCGCGACGGGCGGCTTGTCGGCGTGCCGCATCGGCAGGAATATCCGGGGCTGGAAGTGGCCGCACATGGTTTGAAGCCGGTAGCCCTCGAGGAGTGGCACGGCTTCCTGTTCGTGCGGCTGGAAGAGGACTTGCCGAGCGTGGCGGAGATGATGGCGCCGTACGAGGCCGAAGTGGCGCCGTACCGGTTCGAGGATTTGCGGGCGATCGGGCGTGTGACGCTGCGGCCGCGGGCGCTCAACTGGAAGACCATCGCCGACAATTATTCCGATCATCTGCACATCCCGGTCGGGCATCCCGGCCTCACGCGCCTGTTCGGCCGCAATTACCGGATCGAGGCGAAGGAGCATGTCGACCGGATGGAAGGCGACCTGGTCGAGGCGGAGTCGGCGAACCCTTCCGAGCGCGCCTACCAGCACCTGCTCCCGGAGGTCGATCACCTGCCGCCGACGCACCGGCGCAAATGGCTCTATTACAAGCTGTTCCCGAACGTCGCG
>DAIPLM010000045.1:0-9706 GCA_036769205.1 Sphingomicrobium sp. | reverse complement strand
GGCGGCATGACCCAGAACATGGGCGAGGGCCCGGCGGCGCAACGCACCTGCGCCGCCGCCGACCGCACCGGCCATGCCATGCTGCACACGCTCTACCAGCAGAGCCTCAAGCACGACGCCGACTTCTTCATCGAATATTTCGCGCTCGATCTGATCATGGAGAATGGCGCCTGTCGCGGCCTCGTCGCTTTGTGCCTCGACGACGGCTCGATCCATCGCTTCCGCGCCCAGGCGGTGGTGCTGGCGACCGGCGGCTTCGGCCGCGTCTATTTCACCGCCACCTCGGCCCACACCTGCACCGGCGATGGCAACGCCATGGTGCTGCGCGCCGGCCTGCCGCTGCAGGACATGGAGTTCGTCCAGTTCCACCCGACCGGCATCTACGGCGCCGGCGTGCTGATCACCGAGGGCGCGCGCGGCGAGGGCGGCTATTTGACCAATAGCGAGGGCGAGCGGTTCATGGAGCGCTATGCGCCGTCGGCCAAGGACCTCGCCAGCCGCGACATCGTCTCGCGGGCGATGGCGATGGAGATCCGCGAGGGACGCGGCGTCGGCGACCACAAGGACCATATGTGGCTGCACCTCGACCATATCGACCCGAAGATCCTGCATGAGCGCCTGCCCGGCATTACCGAGACCGCCAGGATTTTCGCCAATGTCGATCTGACCCGCCAACCGATCCCGGTCGCGCCGACCGTCCATTACAACATGGGCGGAATCCCGACCAATTATCATGGCGAGGTGGTGACCCTGAAGGACGGCCTGCCCGACGTCGTCGTCCCCGGCCTGTTCGCGGTCGGCGAGGCGGCCTGCGTCTCGGTCCACGGCGCCAACCGCCTGGGCTCCAACAGCCTGATCGACCTGGTGGTGTTCGGCCGCGCCGCCGGCCACCGGCTGGGCGCGACGCTCAAACCCGCCGCCGCGCAAGCGCCGCTGGCCAAGGACGCCTCCGACCTGGCGCTCACTCGGCTCGACCATTTCCGTCATGCCGAGGGCGGCAGCCCGACCGCCGAGGTGCGGCTAGAGATGCAGCGGACGATGCAGGCCGATTGCGGCGTCTTCCGTACCGAACGGACCATGGACGAAGGCAAGGCCCGGATCGACGCGGTTTACAAGAAAATGACCGACGTCCGAGTCACCGACCGCAGCCTGATCTGGAACACCGACCTGGTCGAGACGCTCGAGCTCGACAATTTGCTCGCCCAGGCCGTCGTCACGCTTAACTGCGCCGCCAACCGCAAGGAAAGCCGCGGCGCCCACATGCACGAGGACTACCCCAAGCGCGACGACAAGAACTGGATGAAGCACACCTTGGCCTGGTTCGATGGCTGGGGCGGCACCGGCGGCAATGTCCGCATCGACTATCGCCCAGTGCACGAGTTCACGCTGACCGACGAGATGCCCTACATCAAGCCCAAGGCGCGGGTGTACTAGAAGGCACCGAGCGCAGGTGAGCGATTGCGCAGCAATCGGGAGCCAGCGCGAAGAAATGCCGGATAGCGGCCAGCGGCCCGCGAGGCGGTGCCGACTGACGGCGCGAATTCACTTCGCGCCGCTTTTGTAGCTTTTCAGCAAAGGCTCACAGTTCGCTCATGGTGCTCAGCGGTGCCTTGGGGCAGATGTTAGCGAACCTGGTCGGGACGGGAGAAATATGATGTTGGGATTTAGCGGCGAACGCACCCCGGCGATGAAATTGCTGGTCGCCATCCTCGTCGCCGCGGCGCTCGCCATCCCGATCTTCATGACCTGGTTCCTGGTCTATGACCGCCAGAGCCAGTCGCAGCAGGCGCAGGCGTCGATTACCGCCGGCTGGGGCGACCCGCAGGCGATCGCCGGGCCGGTGCTGGTCATCCCCTATCGCGCCTCGGCAACCGAGACATTGGTCGAGCGCGGCCAATCGGTGACCCGCAGCCGCGACGTCATGCGCGAGCTGACGCTGGCGCCGGAGACGGTCGAGCTGAAGACCGACATCCAGTCGCAGCATCGCAAGCGCTCGATCTACGAGGCGGTGATCTACAACGCCAAGATCGCCGGCAGTGCCCGCTTCGCCATGCCGCCCGATCTGGCCCGGTTCGGGGTCGCCATCCCCGACCTGCGGCTCGACCGCGCCGAGCTGCGCTTCTCGCTGAGCGACCCGCGCGGGCTCGGCGCCAATCCCAAGGTCATCGCTTTGGGTGCGCCGCTGCGATTGCAGCCGGGCGGCGGCAGCACCGGTGGCCGCGGCTTCTTCGCCTTTATCGACGCTTCGGCATTGGCCGGCGGCAACAATATCGCCGTCGATTTTGCCTATGACGTGCGCGGCAATGGCGCGCTCAGCCTGGCGCCGCAGGCGGGCGACACGAAATGGACCGCGACCTCGTCGTGGCCGCACCCGAGCTTCGGCGGCTCGTTCCTGCCGGAAGCGCATCGCATCAGCGACCAGGGCTTTTCCGCGACTTACCGCATCGGCAATCTGGCGCTCGGCCGCGCCTTGGTCTCGACCGCCGACGCCGGCGCCGTCAGCGAGCCGCCGGCGCCGGACCTGACGACGCGCGCCGCCCCGGCCCCGCGCGCCGACGCCGGCCCTGTCCAGACCGCGCAGATCAGCCTGATCCAGCCGGTCGACCTTTATTCGCGGGTCGACCGCTCGGCCAAATACGGCTTCCTGTTCATCGGCTTCACCTTCCTCGCCTTGCTGATGTTCGACGTCATCGGCGGCGTGCGGGTGTCGGCGGTCGAATATCTGCTGATGGGCGCGGCGCTGGTTTTGTTCTTCGTCCTGCTGCTCGCCTTCGCCGAAGTCATCGGCTTCACGCCGGCCTATGTACTCGCTTCGGCGGCGATCGCCGGGCTCAACACGGCTTATGCGGCGGCGGTGCTGAGGAGCTGGCGGCGGGCGGCATTCATCGGCGGGCTGCTGATCGGACTTTACGCGGTGCTGTTCATCCTGCTCAGCCTCGAGGCCTTCTCGCTACTCATCGGCGCGCTACTGCTGTTCGCGGCACTTGCCGGAGTGATGTACGCCACCCGCAACATCGATTGGGGCGAACGGCGGTTGGTCGAGGCGACCGACTGAACATATTGGGCTTTGGGGAATGGTCGGCTAAGCCACCGCACCTATGACCAGCGACCATGTCCCGCCCAAGCGCATTTTCCCCGAAGCAAAGGTCGACGCGCAGGCGGCCAAGCATGTGCCGTCGAGCCCGCAGACCGAAAGCGAGGCCTATAAGCTCGCCTTCCAGGACGCCGATTTCCTGCTTCGCCCGGACCTGCGGCCGGTCCGCTTCCAGCTCGAGCTGTTGAAGCCCGAGTTGCTGATGAACGAGGCCAACATCGGCTCGACCTTCGTCTTCTACGGCTCAGCGCGGATCCCGGAGCCGTCAAAGGCCGACACCTTGGTCGCCGCCGCCCAGACCGACTGGCAACGCCAGGTCGCTGGCCGGCTAAAGGCCAAGTCGCATTATTACGACGTCGCCCGGACGCTCGCCCGTCACGCCAGCCGCGGCGCCTGCGACGAGGAGGGCAAGCGCCACTTCGTCGTCTGCTCGGGCGGCGGGCCGTCGGTGATGGAAGCCGCCAACCGCGGCGCGAGCGACGAGGGCTGCGATTCGATCGGCCTCAACATCGTCCTGCCGCACGAGCAATTGCCCAACACCTTCGTCACCCCCGATTTGAGCTTCCAGTTCCACTATTTCGCGCTGAGGAAGATGCACTTCCTGCTGCGGGCGCGGGCGGTGGCGGTGTTCCCGGGCGGGTTCGGCACGTTCGACGAATTCTTCGAGCTGCTGACCCTCATCCAGACCGGCAAGGTGCGGCCGCTGCCGATCCTGTTGTTCGGCAAGGAGTTCTGGACTCGGGTGGTGGATTTCCAGGCGCTGGCCGAAGAGGGGGTGATCTCGCCCGGCGACCTCGACTTGTTCCACTGGTGCGAGGATGCCGACGAGGCGTGGCGGTTCGTCGTCGATTATTACGAGAACGACTAGCAGCGTCCGCGCGAGCGAGCGTCTTCGCACATTCGAATATAATCGGCGGGCGTCGTCGAGGCGATTTCCGCGGCGATGTCATCCAGCGGCAAATCATCGGCGCGCTGGAAGCGGATGCAGCTCTTGCCCATGTCGAGCTTCTTGCCGGCCCTGGCGAAAGCGGCCCGCAGCCGGGCCGTGCGTTCCGGCGAGGCATAGACGCAATTGAGGTAGAGGCTGTTGTAATTCTTCTGCGCGGCGAGGCCGGCATAGACCGCCGGCTGGCCATTGTAGGTGCCGGGATAATCCTCGAGCGGCACGACCCAGCCGGTCATCCCCCAGCCCATGCCTTCGCGATAGCCGGCGGGCAGTGCCGCATTGACCGTGTCGCGGACCTTCTCGATTTCGGCGCGGCGGTCGGCCGGCAGCTCGGCGAGATACTGGGCGACGGTGGCGGCCTTGCTGCTCGCCATCGCCTGAGCCCCTAGTTTTTCTTGGTCGGCTCGGTGCCGGTGAGCTTGGGAGCGCCTTCGCCGCCGATGTTCTTCTGGCCGCCGGTGACCGCCTGCTGCTCGGTCATTACGCCTTCCTTCTCGCCGGCCTCGGCGTCGGTGCCGGGCACGGTTTCGGGCGTCTTGGCGTCGACCGCCGCTTCCGGCGGCGCTTCCGGCAGCGGCTTGGGCGCATCGCTGTGCTGGTTCAAAAAGGCGATGACGTCGGCGCGGTCCTGCGGATTCGACAAACCGGCGAAGGTCATCTTGGTGCCCGGCGCGAACTTCTTGGGATTGTGCAGCCAGGCGCTCATCGATTCCCAGTCCCAGGTGCCGCCGTGGCTGGCCAGCACATCGGAGAAGGGGAAACCCTTGCCCTTGCCGATCGGCTCGCCGAGCGTGTTCCACAGGTTCGGGCCGAGCGCATTGGCGCCGCCCTGGTCGGCATTGTGGCAGGCGGCGCACTTCTTGAACACCTGCTCGCCCTTCGCCGGGTCGGCCGAGGCGAGATAGAAAGCGATCGGCTTCTCGGCCTCGGCGGCGCCGGCGCCTTCCTCGACCACGCCCTCGATCGGATAGCCCATCTCCTCGGGGCGCTCGCCCTTGAATATTTCGCCGCTGACGAGAGTGCCGGAAAGGGCGACGATAGCGGCGAACAAAATCCAGCCGTTGATGGTGTTCTGGCGATCTTTCATGAAGCTCTTGTCCGAAGGATGGGCGTGGGATTGGCGCTTCCTTTAGGGCGGGCCAGGGACTTCATCAAGCGGCCAGCCAGTCGTCGAGCAAGGTCCAGGCGATGGCGTAGGGGTTCGGCGGCAGGAAGGCGGCATTGTCCTCTCCGGCAATCGCCGCCGCCACCTCGTCGCGGCTGAACCAGCGGGCATCGTCGAGCTCGGTGAAGTCGATCGTCAGCGCCGCGCCCAGCGCCCGCGCCCGGCAGCCGATCATCAACGAGGAGGGGAATGGCCAGGGCTGGCTGGCGACGTAGCTTATGTCGGCCACTTCGATCCCCGCTTCCTCCATGAATTCGCGGGCGACCGCGGCTTCGATTGTCTCGCCCGGCTCGACGAACCCGGCGAGCGCCGAGTAGCGACCGGGCGGGTAATGCGGCTGACGGCCGAGCAGTAGCCGGCCGTCATGCTCGGCGAGCATGATGACGACCGGGTCGCAGCGCGGGAAATGCTCGGCGCCGCAACCGTCGCAGCGCCGCGACCAGCCGCCGCGGACGATGCCGGTCGGCTGGCCGCAGACCGAGCAATGGCCGTGCCGCCGATGCCAATTGGCGAGGCTGAGCGCGCAGGCGAACAAGGGCGCGTCTTGCGCGTCGAGATGGCCAAGCATGCCGAAGGCAGGACCGGGCGGAGAATTTGCCGGCAGCGCCGAGAACCGCGGAGCATCGCCGTCCAGCCCGAGGAACAGCAAGGGTTCGCTGACCTGCTCCCACACCAACCGCTCGTTTGCGTCGAGCGCCGGCAGGCCATCGGCCCAGGCCAGCTGTCGGGCGTCGCCGCGCGCCGCCAGCTCGGCGATGCGCTCGGGCCTCGAGCGCAGCAAATCGGCGCGGTCGAGACCCAAACCGGAGAAGAAAGCGTCAGGCGGCAAGGGCGCTCCGCTGGGCGAGCACCGACTCGGCGGCGCGGCGGTACAAGGTCGGCAGGCCGGCGTCGGCAAGCCCGGCGAGCGGCTGCCACCAGCCATCGCCCTCTGGCCTGGTCGCCGGCAAGATCGCCAGATCGAGCGCGAAATGGGTGAAGACGTGGCGGACGCGGGCGATTGTCGGCTCGGCGACGGGGGAGTCCTGCCATTCCGGCCCGGGCAGAGCCGCCATGCCGCCGAGCATTCCCTTGGCCGGGCGGCGGACCAGCCAGACACAGCCATCTCGCTCGATCCACCAGGCGACCCCATGGCGCTGGGGGCGAATCTTGCGTGCCTTTGGCGCCGGAAATGCTTCCGGCGTTCCGAGGGCAAAGGCGCGGCAGTCGCCGGCAAGCGGGCAGGCTCCGCACGCCGCCGCCTTCGGCCGGCAGATTTGAGCGCCCAAGTCCATCATCGCCTGGGCGAAGTCGCCGGCGCGGCCCACGGGCGTCATGGCGGCGGCGGCGGCGGCGGCGATTGCGGCCTTGCCGGTCAGGCCATGCAGCCGCGCCACCACCCGCTCGACATTGGTGTCGACCGGCGTCGAGTCCGCCCCAAACGCGATCGCGGCGATGGCGGCGGCGGTGTAGGCACCGATGCCCGGCAACGCGCGCAGCTCTTGTTCGTCATTGGGGAAGCCGCCCCGCTCGGCGACGGCGCGGGCACAGGCGATGAGGTTGCGGGCGCGGGCATAATAACCGAGCCCGGCCCATTCCCGCAGGACGTCCGCATCGGGAGCCGCGGCCAGCGCCTCGACGCTCGGCCAGCGCGCGACGAAGCGGGCGAAGCGCGGGATCACGGCTGCGACCGTGGTCTGCTGCAGCATCACCTCGCTCAGCCACACCGCGTAGGGATCGGTCGGCGGAGAGCCGGGCGGCGAGCGCCACGGCAGGCGCCGGAAGTTATCCACATAATGTTGCAGCAGGCGCGTTGCGGCATTGGCGCTCATCGGGGTGCTATGGCATGACTGCCGCCGATGTCGAAGCGAAAGCCCGTCAACGACGACAAGCCCCGACGCGGTTACGCGCGTTCGGCCGGCGAGCTGCTGGGCGACATCGGCGGCGCCGCCTGCAAGAAGTTCGGCTTCGTCCAGGCCAATGTCGTCAGCCGCTGGCACGAAATCGTCGGCGAGCGCTACGGCGAGGTCTCGCTACCCGAATCGATCCGCTTTCCGACCGGCAAGAAGTCCGGCGGCACCTTGACCCTGCTGGTCGAAGGCGCCCACGCGCCCCTGGTCCAGCATCTCGGCCCGATGATCATCGAGCGGGTCAACCGTTTCTTCGGCTATGAAGCGATCGCCCGGATCGTTTTCCGCCAGGGCCGGCTGCCGGCGCCGGCGCCGAGGCGCGCCCGGCCGCAGCCGGCGCCAGTGCCGAAAGAGCTTGGCGAGGGCCTGCGCGCCGTCGCCGATCCCGAGCTTCGGGCTTGCCTTGAGTCGCTTGCCGGGCATATCGCTACCACCACCGGGCCGCCCGTCGTCACGCGCCCAGACGAGAAAGCCATTCCCATCATCCGGAGCCTGCCCAAGTGACCACTCGCACCTTCCTCATCGCCTTGCTCGCCGCCAGCTTCGCGACCGCCGCCTGCAACGCCGAGAAAACCGCCGACAAGACTGCCGCCAACTCCGGTCCGGTCAAGCCGGTGGCGCCGCCGGCCAACGGCGACTGGACCAGTGTCGTCAGCCAGACCGCCGCCGGCGGCTTCCTGATGGGCAACCCCAATGCAGCGGTGAAAGTGGTCGAGTTCGGGTCAATGACATGTCCGCACTGCGCCGAGTTCGACGCCGAGGGCATGAAGCCGCTGATCGACAATTATGTGAAGACCGGAAAGGTCAGCCTTGAATTCCGCAATTTCGTCCGTGACCCATTCGATGTCGCCGCCTCGCTGGTCGCTCGCTGCGGCGGCACCACCAGCTTCTTCGGCCTGACCCGCGGCCTCTACGCCGACCAGCGCGACTGGGTGTCGAAAATCCAGGCCGCCGATCCTGCGGCCATGCAGCAAATCCAGAGCCTGCCGCCGCAGCAGCAGTTCGGCGAGATCGCCAAGATCGCCGGCTTCCAGGATTGGGCGGCGATGCGCGGCCTCACCCCCGAGAAGACCGCCGCCTGCCTTGCCAACCAGAGCGAGGTCGACCGGCTGGTGCAGATGCAGAACGACGCCGTTTCGACCTATGACATCCCGGGCACGCCGGCGTTCCTGCTCAACAATGAGATGGTGACGATCGAGCCGGGCTCGACGCCGTGGACGCAGGTCGAAGCCAAGATCAAGTCCGCGCTCGGCAGCTAGTTTCGCCGAGCGCCGTGGGAGGGCCGGCGCTTTGAAAATCCGCAGGCTCAAGCTCGGGGGGTTCAAGAGCTTCGTCGAGCCGGCCGAGCTTCGCATCGAGCCGGGGCTGACCGGCGTCGTCGGGCCGAACGGCTGCGGCAAGTCCAATCTTCTGGAAGCGATCCGCTGGGTGATGGGCGAGGGCAGCCCCAAGAGCTTGCGCGGCGGTGGCATGGAGGATGTCATCTTCGCCGGCACCGCCACCCGGCCGCCGCGCGATTTCGCCGAAGTCTCGCTGCTGATCGAGCGCCGGGCGGGCGACGACGGCGACCCGGACGCGGCCGGCGAAAGCGAAGTGACGCGGCGGATCGAGCGCGGCGCCGGCTCGGCCTACCGGGTCGACGGCCGCGACGTCCGCCAGAAGGACGTCTCCTTGCTGTTCGCCGATGCCGCCACCGGCGCCCATTCGCCGGCTTTGGTCAGCCAGGGACGGATCGGGGCGGTGATCGCCGCCAAGCCGGTCGAGCGCCGGCTGATGCTGGAAGAAGCGGCGGGGATTTCCGGGCTGCACGCCCGGCGCAAGGACGCCGAGCAGAAATTGCGGGCGACCGAGGTCAATTTGACCCGACTCGACGAATTGCTTGGCGAGCAGGAGGCGCGGGCGTCGGCCCTTCGCCGCCAGGCGCGCGCCGCCGAGCGTTATCGGATACTGAGCGAGCGCATCCGCGCCGGCGAAGCGCGGCTGCTTTATGCCCGCTGGCAAGAAGCCGATGCGGCGGCGAGGGCCGCGGCCGAGGAAGCTAACCGTGCCGCCGAGGCGGTCGGCACGCACCAGCAAGCCATGCAGGACGCGCAGCTGGCGCAGGAGCATGCCGCTTCTGAATTGGTCGCCCGCCGCTCGGCGCTGGCCGAGGCGCGCGATGGCGGCCGGACATTGGCGCATGAGCTGGCGACGGCGCGGGCGCGGCGCGACACCGTCGTGCGGCGGCTGGCCGAGCTCGACCGGTTGCGGGAGTCGCTTGGCGCCGAGACGGCGCGCGAACAGGCGTTGGGTGAGGACGCGGCCAAGGCGATCGCGGCGCTGCAAGGCGAACGGTCGGCGATCGAGGCACGGCTGGCCGACGGCGAGCCGCAAGCGGCTCGGATCGCCGCCGATCTCACCGCCGCCGAGGCCGCGTCGCGGCAAGCCGAGGCGAACCTGGCGGCGTTGCTGGCGCGCGAAGCGGCGATGCGCGCCGAGCGGCGGGTGGCCGAGGCGGCGCTGGAGGCGGCGCGGGCGCACGCCGGCAGGGCCGAGGCCGACATGGCGCGGCTGGCGAGCCAGATCGAGGCGCTCGGCGATGGCGCCGATTTTGCCGCCGCCAAGGACGAGGC
>DAIPLM010000044.1:0-9727 GCA_036769205.1 Sphingomicrobium sp. | reverse complement strand
GCATAGAGCTGGCGGACGCGCTGCTTCTCCTTGTTGGCAAGGCCCGACGGCATTGGCCCGCCGGGGATCAGCATCACCGGCAAATGGCCGAAGCGAAGGGCGCCGATCAGCAGGCCGGGGACGATCTTGTCGCAAATGCCGAGCATGGCGACCGCGTCGAACATGCCGTGGCTGAGCGCGACCGCGGTCGCCAGGGCGATGACGTCGCGGCTGAAGAGGGACAGATCCATGCCCGGCTGGCCCTGGGTGACGCCGTCGCACATCGCCGGGACGCCGCCGGCGACCTGGGCCGTCGCCCCCGCCTCGCGGGCGAAAATCTTGATCTGCTCGGGATAGCGCCCATAGGGCTGATGCGCCGACAGCATGTCGTTGAAGGCGGTGACGATACCGATGTTCGGGCCCTGGAACCGCTTGATGGCCTCCTTGTCCTCGCCGGACGCGGCGAAGCCGTGGGCGAAATTGCCGCAGCTCAGGCGGCTGCGGTTGATCCCGCGCGCCTTCTGCTCGGCCATCAGGTCGAGGTAGCGGCGGCGCGTCGGCCGCGAGCGCTCGATGATGCGCTCGGTCACTCGGGCGAGGGTCGGGTGCGGCGCCATCACTCGTGCCACTCGACGCCGTCGCGTGTCGCCAGCGCCGTCGCCGCCGGCGGCCCCCAGCTTCCCGGCGCGTAAGGCTCCGGCGCCATGCCGGCCTCCGCCCAGCCGGCGCGGATGCCGTCAATCCATTCCCATTGCGCCTCGACCTCGTCGCGGCGGACGAACAAGGTTGGGTCGCCCTCGATGAGGTCAAGCAGCAGGCGCTCGTAGGCAATCCGCCGGCGATATTCGCTGAAGGCATTGGCGAGGCCGATATCGAGCGGGATTTCGCGCAGGCGGACGCCATCGCGGTCGAGCCCCGGCGCCTTGGCCATCAGCGTCAGCCGGATGGTCTCTTCGGGCTGCACGCCGATGATCAACCGATTCGGCGCCGGCACCGCCCCGCGCTGGCCGAAGATGTTGTGCGGGACCGGTTTGAACTGGATGAAAATCTCGGTGTCGCGCTCGGCCATGCGCTTGCCGGTGCGCAGATAGAAAGGCACACCTTGCCAGCGCCAATTGTCGACATGGGCCTTCAGCGCGACAAAGGTCTCGGTGGCGCCGTCGAGGCCGATGTCGGCGGCATAGCCCTGGTACTGGCCGATGACGGTGTCGTCCGCCGCGACCGGCCGCAGCGAGCGCAGCACCTTGACCTTTTCGTCGCGGACGGCGGTGGCGTCGAAGGCGGTCGGCGGCTCCATCGCCACCAAAGCCAGCAGCTGCAGCATATGGTTCTGGACCATGTCGCGCAGCGCCCCGGCGCGGTCGTAATAATCGGCGCGCCCGGCCACCCCGACGGTCTCGGCGACGGTGATTTGGACATGGTCGATGTGGGTCGCGTTCCACAATGGCTCGAACAGGGAATTGGCGAACCGCAGCGCCAGCAGGTTCTGCACCGTTTCCTTGCCAAGATAATGGTCGATGCGGAAGGTCCGCTCCTCGGGGAAAGCGGCGACGACAGCGTCGTTAATCTGGCGGCTGGAGGCGAGGTCGCTCCCCAGCGGCTTTTCCAATGCCATGCGGACCGTCGGGCAGGTGAGGCCGACCGAAGCCAGACCGTCGATGGTCGGCTTGAACAATGACGGCGCCGTCGACAGGAAGATCGCCAGGCCGGGGCCGCAGTCCCCGACCGCCTCGGCCAGCCGCGGGAAGTCCTCCCGGCGGGTGGCATCGACCGCGACGTAGCGCAGGCGTCCGAGGAACCGCTCGGCCACCTCCGGCTGGTAAAAGCCTTCGGGGAGGTGCTGCTGAAGCGCCGCGAGCGCACGCTCGCGAAATGCCTCGTCGTCGAACTCGGTCCGCGCCGTCCCGACCACGGTCAGCGTTTCGGGCAGCAGGCCGTCGGCATCCAGCCCGTAGAGCGAGGGCAGCAGCATTCGCCGGGCAAGGTCGCCGGTCGCGCCGAACAGCAACAAAGTGGCGACCTTATCATCGCTTCGAGGCCGGTTCGCTTGCCGCACGTTGAAGCCGGCCTAACCGCTCCGGACGGCGGTGTTAAGGGCGTCGGCGACGGGAATTGGCGCGGGGAACAAGGTAAAGCGCCCCTTTTCGCGCTGCTACTGGGGAACCGTTTCGGCTCGGTGTCGTTCCGACCACGACCTCATGCGCCGACGCCACCAGGGGGGGCACGCGCCCCGGAGCATAGGCCATCATGAACGAAAAGGGAGATTATCGATGAGGAAGTCCATGATCGCCGTCCTGGCAGCGGGCACGTTGGGCCTTGGTGCGTGCACCTCGGTTGACGACGCGCGCATGTCGGACGTCGGAGCAGGCGCCGCGATCGGCGCTGCCGGCGGCGCCGCGGTTGGCGCCCTGACCGGCGGAGTTGGCATTATCGAAGGTGCCGCGGTCGGCGCCGCGATCGGCGGTCTCGCCGGCGCGGTCTGGTCGGATTCCAACAATGACGGCCAGGTCGACGGCTATACCTATAACGGCAATTATTATGCCGGTCAGCCGCAGGGCTATGACAATACGCTCGGCCGGGTCGCCACCGGCGCCGCGGTTGGCGGTGCCCTCGGTGCCGGCGCCGGCGCCCTGATCCCGGGGGTCAGCGTCCTCGAAGGCGCGATCGCCGGTGCGGTCGTCGGCGGTCTCGCCGGCGCCATCTGGTCCGACAACAACAATGACGGCCGGGTCGATGGCTATATGTACAACGGCCAATATTATGCCGGTACGCCGCAATCCAACCCGCCCGTCAGCACCGCCCCGCCGATGGGCTCCGGTGAACGGGGCTAATGCCCAGGCGCGTCACCGCGTCTAACTCCATGCGCGCCGGACGCCTCGTGCGGCCGGCGCGCCTTTCGCTGTGCGTGGCCGCCCTGGCCGCGATCAGCGCAACCGTTCCGGCGCAGGCCGCCGACTTCCCGATTGCCGCCGCCGCTTTGGCCCAGCCACTTGGCGGCCAGTCGGTCGCTGATTTCTATGCCGCCCGCGATCACCGGCCCTTGTGGCTGCAGGACGGCAATGGCGCCGCGGCGACGGCCTTGCTCGATTTGCTGCGCACCGCCGACGCCGACGGCCTCGACCCCACGCATTATTCGATCGGTGAACTTTCCCGCGTCCTGCGCTCGTCCTGGGGCGGCTCGCCCGCCCAGGTCCGCAAGGCCGACCGCATGCTGAGCGAGGCGTTCGTCGCTTACGTCCGCGACTTGAAGAGAACGCCGCAGGTCCCGATCGTCTGGGTCGACCCGGCACTCAAGCCCAAGGCCCCAAGCCCGCGCGCCTTGCTCGACTCGGCCGCCAGGGCGCCAGACCTCGATCGCTGGCTCGCCGGCATGCGCTTCATGAACCCGATTTACGCCGGCCTGAGGAACGCCATCGCCCGCGGCGACGGTGGCGACCCTCATTTGCTGCGCCTCAACCTCGAGCGCGCCCGGGCGCTACCGTCCGGCCCCGGCCGCTTCATCCTGGTCAACGCCACCGCCCAGCGGCTGATCATGTATGAGAATGGCGAGCCGGTCGATTCGATGAAGGTCGTCGTCGGCAAGGCCAAGAACCCGACGCCGATGATGGCGGCCTATGTCCGCTTCGCCGCGCTCAACCCGTACTGGTACGTGCCGCCCGACCTCGCCGCCGAGCGCATCGCCCCCAATGTGCTCAAGGATGGGCTGCATTATTTGCAACGGCAGGGCTATCAGGTGATGGCCGACTGGGCCGACAGCGCCTCGGTCATCGATCCCGAGACGATCGACTGGCAGGCGGTCGCCGACGGCAGCAAGCAAGTGCATATCCGCCAGCTGCCAGGGCCCTACAACGCCATGGGCCAGATGAAATTCATGTTCCCCAACGACGAGGGAATCTATCTCCACGACACGCCGCAAAAGGAGCTGCTGACCGAGGCGTCGCGGCTGTTCAGCGGCGGCTGCGTCCGGCTGGAGGATGCGCCGCGGCTGGGGCGCTGGCTGTTCGGCGAGCCGCTGCAATCGGAGTCGAAGGAGGCGGAGCTGACCCGCAGCCTGCCCAAGCCCGTCCCCTTGTTCATCACCTATTTGACCGTCATGCCGAGCGGCACCGAGCTCGCCACCTTCCCCGACATCTACGGCCGCGACAAGCAGGAGCTGGCGATGATGGGGTCGCGGACGATGGCGGTCCGCTAAGGGCGGCGGCTCAGCGCGGGGACCAGTCGGGATACCAGGTAATGTCCTGCGCCACGGCGCGGCCCTTTGGGTCGCGGGCCGGGCGGAAGCGCACGTAAGACAGGGTTAGCTGGCACATCAGGGCATCGACGCCGGCATTGCCGCTGGTCCGGCTGATCCGGCAGTCGCTGGGGGTGCCGTCGGCGCCGACGCGGATGAAGATGCCGACGCTGCCGCGCGACGAGCCGCTCAGCGCCTTGATCCGGCGATATTCGTGGTCGGGGATCTTGGTGATCTTGCGGGCCGGCGTGAAGCCGACGCCGGTGCCGCCGCCGAGGCCATTGCCGCTGCCGCCGGCGCCAGTCCCGGTGCCGGCCGCGGCGCCGGCGGAGGGCGCGGCGCCCTGGCCCGCCACCGGCGCCGCGGCGATCGGCGGCTTGGCCGGGACCGCGATGGCCGGCTTGGGCGCAACGACCGGCGTCGGCTCAGCCTTCTTGCCGGCCTCGCCGGGATCACGCTTGGACGCGCTTTGCTCGTCTTCGACGATCGGCGGAGGGGGCGTCGGCAAGGCGATGTCGATGGTTTGCAGGACGTCGGATGGCTTGCGCTCGACATGGGTGACCAGCCCGGTCAGGAAAACCGCGCCGATAACCAGATGCACGACCAGCGCCGCCGCCGCCGCCTTGGCCTTGTCGGGCTTGCTCTGGCGATAGCCTGCCATTCATCAGCTCCGCCCCGCCAACGCGCGAGGCCGCGAATGGTTGGCGGGTTACACCCGCAACGCCGCCGCCGCTTCGGCCTCGCGCTTCAGGTTGCGGGCGAGCTGGGCCATGCCTTGCAGATATTGCGGGGGCACGTGGATGTCGCGGTAGTCGAGCTGCGCCGCGGCGCGCAGGGTCCACATCGGGTCGACCAGATGCGGCCGCGCCAGCGCCACTAGATCGGCGCGGCCGGCGGCGAGGATCGAATTGGCATGGTCGGGCTCGTAGATGTTGCCGACCGCCATCGTCGCCAGCCGCGCCTGGTTGCGGATCCTGTCGCTGAACGGCGTCTGGAACATGCGGCCATAGACCGGCTGCTGCCCGGTCCAGGTCTGGCCAGCGGAGACATCGATGAGGTCGGCGCCTTCGCCCGCGAAAGCCTCGCCGATCGCCACCGCGTCTTCCGGCGTGATGCCGTCCTCGCCGGCCCAGTCGGTCGCCGAGATGCGCACCGACATCGGCCTCTCGGAAGGCCAGGCTGCGCGCATCGCCGCGAACACTTCGAGCGGGAAGCGCAACCGGTTTTCCAGCGACCCGCCGTAATCGTCGGTGCGCCGGTTTTGCAGCGGGGTGATGAAGCTCGACAGGAGATAGCCATGGGCGGCGTGCAGCTCGACCATGTCGAAACCGGCTTCCTGTCCCCGCCGCACGGCGGCGACGAACTGGTCGCGGATCGTGTCCATGTCGGCGCGGGTCATCGCCTTGGGCGTCTGGTTGAGCGGCAACCAGGGCAAAGCGCTCGCCGCCATCACCGGCCAGTTGCCGTCGTCGAGGGGCAGGTCATTCCCCTCCCAGCCGAGCTTCGTCGAGCCCTTGGCGCCGGAATGGCCGAGCTGGAGGCAGATTTTGGCCTTTGAATTGGCGTGGACGAAATCGACGATCCGTTTCCAGGCGGCAACCTGGTCCTCGTTCCACAGGCCGGTGCAGCCGGGGCTGATCCGGGCTTCGGGCGAGACGCAAGTCATCTCGGTGAACACCAGCCCGGCGCCGCCAAGCGCGCGCTCGCCGAGATGCACCAGATGAAAGTCGTTGGGCACGCCGACGACCGCCGAGTACATCGCCATCGGCGAGACGGTAATGCGGTTGGCGACCTCCATCTCCCGCAGGCGGAACGGCGCGAACATCGGCGGCGCCGCCTGGTCGGAGCGGCCGTCGGTCGCCCGCTTCCAGAACCAGCGCTCGACGCCTTCCAGCCACTCGCGGTCGCGCAGCCGGAGATTCTCGTGGCTGATGCGCTGGCTGCGGGTCAGCAGCGAATAAGCGAATTGCAGCGGCTCGAAGTGAAGGTAGCGGTCCAGCGTTTCGAACCATTCGGTCGAGTTGCGGGCGCTGTTCTGCAGCTTGAGCACCTCGAGGCTGCGCTCCGCCTGATATTCGTCGAGCGCCGCCTCGAGCGCCAGGCCTGGACGGTTCAGCACATCGGCCAGCTTGATTGCGTCCTCCAAAGCCAGCTTGGTCCCCGAGCCAATCGAGAAATGGGCGGTGTGGGCGGCGTCGCCGAGCAGGATCAAATTGCCGACGGCCCAGCGATCGCACTTGATGCGGCGGAAATGAAGCCAGGCCGCCGAGCCGACCAGGTGCGACGCGTTCGATTGCAGCCGATGGCCATCGAGATATTTGGCGAACCTTTGCTCGCACCAGGCGATGCATTCGGCCTGAGTCATGCGGTCGAAGCCGATCGCGGCCCAGGTTGCTTCCGAGCATTCGACGATGAAGGTCGAGCAGTCCGGCGCGAAGGGGTAGGCGTGGGCCCAGACCCAGCCATGCTCGGTTTCCTCGAAGGCGAAAGTGAAGGCGTCGAACAGCTTGCTGGTCCCGAGCCAGACGAACTTGTTGGCGCGGACGTCGACATCGACCCCGAAGGCTTGCGGCTGGGCGTCGCGGAAGCGGGAATTGCTGCCGTCGGCGGCGATCACCAGGTCGTAATCGCGCCATTTGGCGTCCGCCGGGTCGCATTCCGCCTCGAAGTGCAGCGCGACGCCGAGCTCGCGGGCGCGGCTCTGCAGGATTTCGAGCAGTCGCTTGCGGCCGATGCCGATGAAGCCGTGCCCGCCCGAGGTCACGCATTGCCCTTGGAAATGGACGTCGATGTCGTCCCAATGGGCGAACTCGGCGGCGATGGCCTCGGCCGATTTCGGATCGTTGGCCGTCAGATTCTCGACCGTCTGGTCGGAAAAGACGACGCCCCAGCCGAAGGTCACGCCCGGCGGGTTGCGCTCGAACAAAGCGATTTCGTGGCCGGGATCGCGCAGCTTCATCGCAATGCCGAAATACAGCCCGGCCGGCCCGCCCCCGATGATCGCGCTCCTCATCGGCTCACCCTAGCGTTGTTCGAGCGCGGCTCAATCCTCCGGCGCGACGGTGACCGCGATGCCGTCCAGCGCCTCGGTGAATGGGATCTGGCAGGCAAGCCGGCTGTTCGCCTGCAGCCAGTCGGAAAGGATGAGCAATTCCTCCTCGTCGGCACGCATTGGCGGCAGCCGGCCGAGCCAGTCCTCGGCGACATGGACATGGCAGGTGCCGCAGGACGCAAAACCGCCGCACAGGCCGAGGATTTCGTCGACTCCCGCGCCCTTCAGCGCATCCTTGAGCGACTGGCCGGCGGCGGCTGCGACGGTCCGCTGACGGCCATCTCTCGCGATGACGTGAATCGTCGGCATCCCATCCCTCTAGGTTGGCGAGGTTCGCGGGCCAAGGTCTTACGAGTCGCGGCTGAGTCGATTGCCCGATCGACCATGAGCAACGGCGCCTATCGTCCCGATTCGAGACGAAAAGTCGCATTTTTTCCACGGCCTCATCCCCAAGCTTCAAAACGCCACCCGTCGTGAAGAATCGTCGCATGAACCTTCGTTAACCTTTCGGTAACTTTGATGAGAAAATTAACAGAAATTAACTGTTCAAATCAGCGTTGAATCTATTCGCCCCCATCTTCTGATAGTTGCCGAGTATAGACACTCCTTTTACCCTGCCGACGCCCAAATGATGTCGACGTTTTACTTGCCAGTAATTGAACAGATGCTTGGACATTAACCACGCTATGCATAACAAAAAACCGCGAACTTAAGCAACTTGGCGCCTGTGTTGGTTGGAGGCGCTTGCCTTTTCACTCGAAGTCATGCTTCTTTTCTGGCGAGCGCGGGCAAGCAGCTGATCGGGTTAACCAGCTTCGGTTAACCGACCGGCCCGATTGTCGAAAAGCGCGACGGACATTCCAGCACCGGCCCCGATGGGTTGGTGCCACAGGGCGAAGGTGGGGATTATGCGGTACGAAGATGCTTCCCAGACGGGCACGACCGGCAACGACGTTAATGCACGCGACGATGCCGATCATCTGGCGGCCAACGATTTCGGGCCGGCCACCGGCAACCTGATCACCGGCGCCGGCACCATCACCGGCGCCATCGGCACGGACAGTAGCGGCCACATCGTCGCCATTCAGGGCGCCGGCGGAAGCGACACTTCGATCGCGGACGGCCAGCTGCAGATCGCCGGCCAGTATGGCACGCTGACCATCGATGCCGACGGCAATTATTCCTACGCGCGCAACCCAGGCACGCCCGAGGGCGTCTCCGACACCTTCACCTACACGCTGGCTGACAATGCCGGCGCCACCGACACCGCCAATTTGGTCATCAACATCGGCGACCTGCCGATGCTGCAGGCCCAAGGCAACCAGACCATCCAGACCAACGACGGCACAATCGTGCTTCCCGCCGGGGTCGAGCTGTCCGATGTCCGCGTCGTCGGCCGCGACCTGGTCGTCACTTTGCCCGACGGCTCGACGATGGTCATCCCCGATGGCGCCATCTTCGTGCCGCAGCTCGTTCTCGATGGCGTCGAAGTGCCGGCGTCCAACCTCGCCGCGCTGCTGATCGACGCCGAGCCCAAGCCGGGCGCCGGCGATCTCGGCCCGTCGCAACTCAGCAGCGGCGGCAATTTCGCGCTGCCGCCGGGTCCGCTCGATCCGGGTGTGCCGCTTGGCGACCTCATCCCGCCGACCGAGCTCAACTACACACCGCCCGAGTTCGAAGAGCCCGGCATCGAGCCCGAGGACGATCATCTGACGCTCGCCGGCACCGCTTCGGTGCAGCTCGACGATGACGTCATCCCCGGCAAGGGCGGCAATCCCGGCGGAACCGGCGACAATCTTCCCGATACGGTCGGCGCCAATGTCGTCACTGGCAACCTGCCCGGTTCGGGCGGGGACGGCGCCCTGACCTGGGCGCTGGTCGAACCGGCGGACGCGGATGGCTTCTCCTACGAGCTGCAGCCCGATGGCTCGCTCGAGGTCACGCAGGTGCAAAGCGGCAATCCGGTCCTGGTCATGACGATCGAAGTCGATTCGGCGACGGGCGCCTTCGAGGTGACGCAGGTCAACCCGATCCGCCATGCCAGCGGCGGCGACGAGAATAATGCCCTCTTCACGATCAACTATTCCGTGACCGACGAGGACGGCAGCACGGCCATCGGCCAGCTCAACGTCGATGTCGACGACGACACGCCGACCGCCACCGTCAGCGCCGGCCCCGACGCCGAGGTCCTGCTCGTCACCGACGATGCCGAGACTGAGGGCTCGGACAGCGACAGCGATGTCACACTCGCCGATTTCAGCGGCGTTTTCGGCGGCACCTCGACTTCGCCTGGCGCCGACGGCGCCGGCGAAGGCACAACCAGCGGCTATGCGCTGGCCGTCACCAGCACGACCTCCGGTCTCAGCAGCCATGGCGCCGCCATCAACCTCTATATGGTCGGCACGACGGTAGTCGGCGCGACCGGCGCCCAGCCCGCGGATTTGTTGGATGCTGACATCGTCTTC
>DAIPLM010000225.1:0-2704 GCA_036769205.1 Sphingomicrobium sp. | reverse complement strand
GGTCGCCGAGGGGGTGATCGTCGAGCAGGGCGCGGTGCTGTCGATGGGCGTGTTCATCGGCGCCTCGACCAAGATCGTCGACCGCGCGACCGGCGAGGTGGTCTATGGCCGGGTGCCGGCTTATGCGGTGGTCGTCCCCGGCACCCTGCCGGCCAAGGACGGCGGCCCGAGCCTGGCCTGCGCCGTGATCGTCAAGCGCGTCGACGAACGGACGCGGTCCAAGACCAGCATCAACGAGCTGTTGCGGGACTGAATTCCCATAAGCCATGCTTATTGCCCGGCCACGGCCTTTTGTTGGCGGGACGATGCTTCGCTTTCTAACTGGCTGAGATGGCGACGCGCATCCCCAGCCTGTTTGAAGGCAAGCCGCGGGACGCGCGTCCGGGCCCGGGCGGCCATGGTCCGGCGATGATCAACCAGCAGATGGTCGGCCGCGAATGGGCCATCTTGTTGTTCCTCGCCCTGATCTGGGGTGGCGCCTTCCTGTTCATCGGCGTCGCCGTCCGCAACGTCGACCCGCTGAGCTATGTCTGGCTGCGGCTGACGATCGCCGCCGGCGGCATGTGGCTGTTTCTCAAGATGAGGGGCGAGCGGCTCGGACTGCCGCGTGCGGCATGGGGCTCGATCCTGCTGCTCGCTCTGCTCAACAATGCTTTGCCCTTCACTTTGTTCGGCTGGGGCCAGACCCACATCGCCAGCGGCCTCGCTTCGATCCTCAACGCGACGACGCCGATCTGGGGCGTGCTCGTTGCCCATGGGTTCACCCGCGACGAACGGATGACGCCGCGCAAGCTCGCCGGCACCCTGCTCGGCTTCGCGGGCGTCGCCACCATGATCGGGCCGAGCCTGCTCGCCGACTTCGGCACCGACGCGTTGGCCCAATTGGCCTGCATCGCCGCGTCGCTGAGCTATGCGCTGGCGGCGGTCTGGGCGCGGCGGTTCAAGGCCATGGGCCTGTCGCCGATGTCGGTGACCACCGGCCAATTGTCCGCGGGCGCGGTGATGATGCTGCCGCTGGCGATGCTGGTCGACCAGCCGTGGACGCAGCCGCTGCCGCCGCTGACCGCCTGGGGCGCCATCATCGCTTTGGCTTTGCTGTGCACCGCGCTCGGCTACGTCCTTTATTTCAAGCTGATCGATTCGGCCGGCGCCACCAATGCCTTGCTGGTCACGTTGCTGGTGCCGCCGTTCGCGATTCTGTTCGGCGGCCTGTTCCTCGATGAAGTGCTGGCCCCTCAGGACTTCGCCGGACTTGCGCTGATCGCGCTCGGCCTGGCGGCGATCGACGGGCGGCTGCTGGGCAAGGCCCGGCGAAGGAAACCGGCTATTTCGCCTCGCTGAGCAATTTAGCGGCTTCGGCGCCGGTCCAGTCGAGGTCGCCGACGTAGCGCCAGATTTCCTTGCCGTCCGATCCGAACAGGATGGTCGTCGGCATCACCTCGACCCCAAGCGCGGCGGACAAGGCCATTTTGTCGTCATGGTAAGCGCCGGCATGCTCGACCCCGAGCTTGGCGAGGAAGGCCTTCACCGTATCTTGCGGCGCCATATCCTGGCTGACGGCAATAACCCCGAGTTGGCCATCGACCGCATGGCTTTCGGCGAGCTGGTCGAGAGTCGGCAATTCCTTGACGCAGGGCGCGCACCAGGTCGCCCACAGGTTCACTACCACCGGCGCACCCTTGAAGTCGGCGAGGCGGATGTCGCCGCCATCGGGATTATGGAAGACGGTGTCGGGCGCCAGTTGGCCCCGGTGAGTGCGGTCGACGCCTTTTTCGGATCCGACCGGCGCCTCGGCCGCGGCCTGCTCGCCTTGTGGCGTTTCGGGCTTTTGCCTATCGCAGCCGACAAGCGCGAGGGCGAGGAGCAGAAGGATCAGTCGCAAGGACGAGACCTCAAATCCGATGTGGGGCGGGCGCTTTCAAGGCGGCCCGGCCGCGGTGATGCGCGAGATCAATGCCTCGATCGCGGTCGACAAAAGGCTATGGCGCGAGGATCTTGCCGCGTCAAAGGCGCATGCGGCGATGCTCGGCGCAAAGGGCATCATTTCGAGCGAGGAAACGGCGGCGATCGCCGTTGGGCTCGACCGGATCGCCGAGGAATATGCCGCCGGCGGCCTGGTCGAGGATGCGGCGCTCGAGGACATCCACATGCATGTCGAGCAGCGGCTCGGGCAGCTGATCGGGCCGGTCGCCGGCAAGCTCCACACCGCCCGCTCGCGCAACGACCAGGTGGCAACCGATTTCAAACTGTTCGTGCGCGGCTGCGTCGACGAGGCGGTGGCCGGGATCGACGCTTTGGAAGGGGCACTGCTGTCCCGCGCCGAGCAGCATGTGGCAACCGTGATGCCCGGCTTCACCCATTTGCAGTCCGGCCAGCCGGTGACGCTCGGCCACCATCTGATGGCCTATGTCGCCATGTTCGGCCGCGACCGCAGCCGATTTCTCGATGCGCGGGCCCGGATGAATGAGTCGCCATTGGGCGCGGCGGCGCTGGCCGGGACGGGGTTTCCAATCGATCGCGAGGCGACGGCGGCGGCACAGCATACGATACGGCGAGCGAACGATAGTAGCATGGTTTCTCCGAGTATTGACCGGTTGATCCTGCACAAGATCAACGCCGCTTCCGTGCGGCTATTCCGTATCGCAAAAAAGAAAACCGCCCGCGATGAAAGTCAGCGCGGGCGGCCCGGAGGTTTGATGGGTTC
>DAIPLM010000043.1:0-9878 GCA_036769205.1 Sphingomicrobium sp. | reverse complement strand
TTTCCTCGTCGTGAAAGTGCGGGGCTGAAAGCGCGGACGACATTTATTTTCTCCCTGTTGCTCTCTCTGTAGGGCAACGGGATTGGGTATGTCAAGTATAATATCGCCACTTGTCTAGGTATTATCCTATGATTATGGTAAACGACATGCCGAATGATCCCCGAAAGGCGCTCGAGCGCCTCTGTGCGGAGCGTGGAGAGGACTTTGCCGGTCTCTCGCGATTCCTCGGAAAGAACCCTGCCTATATCCAGCAATATATCCGGCGGGGGACGCCGCGGCGACTCAAGGAGGACGAGCGGCGCAAGCTGGCGCGCTATTTCAACGTCCCCGAAACCCTGTTCGGGGCGCCGCCGCCGCCCGAGCCGCAAAGCGGTGGGCTGGTGCCGGTGAGGCGGGTTCTGGTACGCGCCTCCGCCGGCCCCGGCGCGCTGCCCGACGGCGAGCAGGCGCATCCCTATTTCGCGTTCGACGAGCGCTGGCTGAGGGCGTTGACCCATTCGCCGGCCGACGATCTGTCGATCATCCGCGTCGAGGGCGATTCGATGGCCCCGACCCTGGGCGACGGCGACGACATATTGGTCGACCGGGCCGGCTGCAACGAGGCGCTGCGCGACGGCATTTATGTGCTGCGGGTCGAGGACAGCCTGCTGGTCAAAAGGCTCGCTATCCACCCGCTCGGCAAGAGCGTCACGTTGCAGTCCGACAATCCGGCCTATCCGGATTGGCCCGATTGCCGTCTCGACGATGTCCATTGCATCGGCCGAGTCGTCTGGGCGGGCCGCAAGATCGCCTGACCCGATCAGGCGACGCGGCCCGCCGAAGGAAGATCGCCTGAGCCAAGCAGTTGTGATCAAGCGCTTTCGCCGCCATAGCAGGACGATGCAGGGAAAGCCGTGAAAGACGCGTTCGCCGCCGAATCCGTTGCCGATTGCGACGATCCCGCCGTCCACGCCATCCTCGAGGACGTATGCGGGCTGACCGGGATGGGCTTTGCCGCGGTCGCCCGGGTCACCGAGGACCGTTGGATCGCCTGCCAGTTGCTCGACAAAATCGAGTTCGGCCTCAACCCCGGCGACGAGTTGGAGGTCAAAAAGACGATCTGCGACGACATCCGCAAGTCTGGCCAGGCAATCATCATCGACGAGGTCGGCGCCGACCCGCGATGGAATCGGCATCCGGTCCCCATTCTCTACGGCTTCCAGAGCTATGTCTCCATCCCGATCGTCCTCGACGACGGCAGCTTTTACGGCACCTTGTGCGCGATCGACCCGAAGCCGCGAGCGCTCAGCGTCGCCGAGACCATCGCCGCGCTCAACGACTCCGCCCGCCGCGTCGTCGCCATCCTGTCCGAGAAGCAAAGCCAGGCCGCGGGGCAGCTGGCGGCCGACTAAAAGCTCAGCCGCGCCGGCGGTCGACCAGCCAGACAATGACGGCCAGGACGATGCCGACGATGGTGCCGATCACCGCGCCCTCGAACGGCATGCCGCTCATCGCCCCCCAGGCAAAGCCGGCGAAGATGGCGAGGATGAGGAAAAACCCCCCGGCGGCGTGGTTGCGTCTGGCCATGCCACTGTCATGACAGAGGCGGGCCGACAGTTCCACCGTCCTCACGACTCGCCTTGGCCCAGCCGCTCGATGAGCAAGTCGAACACGGCGGGATGGAGCGGCCTGGCGAAAGTCACCCCCATCATGAAATTCTCCACCCAGCAAACCTCTGATTCGAGCGTTTCCAGCCCGTCGAACTTGACCCAGATGCGGTCGCCTATACCCGGGCGGTCGACAAACTCGATCTTGCAGCCTTCCGGCGACGCGTCGACCACGCGAACGCGGAAATTCGCCTGGCCGGGCTTGCGCAGCGTCAGGCTCGCTGTCACCGCCACCCGTTCGCTGCGACGGGGCCAGATTGGCTTGGCCGGCGGCGCATAGGAGCCGAACGTCAGGCCGGCGATGCCATCCGCGAACCAGCGAACCTCGGCGTCGATGAGCCCGCGATCGAAGACCGACAGCTTGAGCTGGTCGCCGGGGCTGAACGGGCCCTCGGTCTTGATCTTGCAGCCTTCGTAGGAGAGGTCGACCAGGGTGGCGGCGATCGTCTTGCCATCGGGCAAGAGCGCAAAGCCGACCAGTTCAACCGCCCGCCGTTCCGGCCGCTTGGGAAAGTCGTCCATTGAACCGCTCCGCTCGAACCCCTGGTTAACTTAAGTTACGGCGCTCGCAAAATGCTAGATGACCATGGCTAACGGACCATTGACCCCGTTCGTGCGCGCGGCCGCAACCGTGGCGCTTTAGGGTGAGGCCATGGACACGCTTTTCATCGCCGGCCGCGCCAGCCTCGCCGATGCCCAGGACCTGATGCGCGACTTCGGCGGCGAGGCGGCGTTGCAGGCGGCGGTCCGCGCCGAGCAGAGCCGGGGCGCCGAGAACATCGTCAAATTCTGTCACTGGCGCCAGGTCGAGCGACTGATCGACGCGCTGGCGGCCGAGGAACCGTCCGGCACGGTTCACTAGCGAACTTTCGTTGAGCCTCGCACTGGCGCCGTTCAGGTGCCGTGGCTAGGCTGGCGGCATGGTATCGGGAGCGAAGGGGCGGCGCGGGGCATTCCTGCTGGCCGCGGCGGCCTGCGGGGTTACGCTGGCGGTGGCCGCGCGCGCCCAGCAAGCGCCGGCCGACCCCGCCGAGCTCGACCCCAACGCGCCGTTCGACCCGATGCCCGACCTTGGCGTCGACTGGCCGGACATGGCCAGCCCGGACCCGGTCATCGAGCCCGAGCCAAGCGATTCCGCCGAAGCGACGGCTGCGGAGACGGCCAGTGACAATATCGAGGATTCGGCGGCGGCGCGGCGCTATGCCTTGCGGATCGAGGGCCTGGAGACCGTCGCCGACTCCGCCGAGCTGGTCGAGCGCTTCGACGACAAATCCGTGCTCAGGAAGGACGAGGACGACCCGGCCAATGCGGCGCAGATCGACCGCCGCGCCCGCGAGGACGCCGAGCTGCTGACCAGCCTGCTGCAATCCGAAGGCTATTATGACGCCGAGGTCGAGCCCGGCATCGCCCTCGAAGGCGAGCAGATCATGGTCGAGCTGGTCGCGAAGCCCGGGCCGCGCTTCACTTTCCAGTCGGTCGAGCTGCAGGGGATCGAGGCCGCCGGCGAGCAGGCGGGCAAGCTGCGCGAAGCCTTCGCGGTCAAGGCCGGCGACCCGGTGGTGGCGGACCAGGTGATCGCCGCCGGCGTCGCCTTGCGGGTGGCACTCGGCGAGGAAGGCTTCGCGCTGGCCGAAGTCGGCGAGCAGGACATCGTCCTCGACCACGAAACCGCCACCGCGCGGCTGGTGCTGCCGGTTGTGCCAGGCCAGGTCGCGCGCTTCGGCGACATCACGGTGACCGGCAAGCCGCCATTCTCGCCGCGGCATGTCGCCGTCATCGCCCGCTTCGACAAGGGCGACCAGTTCGAGCGCTCCGAGGTCGACGATTTGCGCCGGGCGCTGGTCGCCACCGGCCTGATCGCCTCGGTGGAAACCAAGCTGGTCCCCAGGGATGACGGCCGGACGGTCGATGTCGCCGTGCATCTGGAGCCGGCGCCGATGCGGACCGTCGCTGGCGAGCTCGGTTATGGCACCGGCGAAGGCGTGCGGCTGGAGGCAAGCTGGCAGCACCGCAACTTCTTCAACCCCGAAGGCGCGCTGACCCTGCGGGGCGTGGCCGGGACGCAGGAGCAACTGGCGGCAGTGTCGCTTCGGCGCAGCAATTTCATGCGCCGCGACCAGGTGCTGACCGCCCAGGTGTCGGCAAGCAACATCAATCGCGACGCCTTCGATGCCAAGACCCTGCTCTTGGCCGCCGGCCTCGAGCGGCAAAGCAACTTCATCTGGCAGAAGAAATGGACCTGGAGCATCGGCGGCGAGCTGATCGCATCTGACGAGCGCGACACGATCGGAGCCACGGGCACCAAGCGCCGGCGGACCTATTTGATCGCCGCCATCCCGGCCAGCCTGACCTATGATGGCAGCGACAGCCTGCTCGATCCGACCGAGGGATTCCGCCTAGGCGGCCGGCTGAGCCCCGAGCTCAGCTTCCACGGCGGCACCTTCGGCTATACCCGCGCCCAGCTCGACGCCAGCGCCTACCACCCGGTTTCGGACCGCGTCGTCGCCGCCGGCCGAATCCGTGTTGGCTCCATCTTCGGCGCCGATCGCGACGACATCGCCCCGTCGCGCCGCTTCTATTCTGGGGGCGGCGGATCGGTGCGCGGCTATGGCTACCAGCGGCTGGGGCCGCGCGATGTCGACGACGACCCGATCGGCGGCCGCAGCCTGGCCGAATTTTCATTGGAAGCGCGCGTCCGCCTGAAGGCGTTCGGCGGCAATTTCGGCATCGTCCCGTTCCTCGACGGCGGCACCTTGTCGACCCAGTCAATGCCCGACTTTGGCGACTGGCAGTTCGGGGCCGGAATCGGCGTGCGTTACTATTCGAGCTTCGGGCCGATCCGCATCGATGTCGGCACGCCGCTCAACCCGAAGTCCGACGACAGCCGGGTCGCCGTCGTCGTCTCCTTGGGCCAGGCTTTCTGATGACCGACATTGTGGTCGGCGATGAAGCGGAGCGGCCGGCGCCGCCGCTGAGGATCAGGCGGCACTGGTCGCGGCGACTGGCGGGCGAGCTGGCGACCCTGGTGGTCGCGCTGATGATCCTGCTCAGCCTTGGCCTGGTGCTGCTCGACACGGCGCCGGGACACCGCTGGCTGGTCGACCGTATCGGCCAGATTGAGACCGCGTCAGGCCTGAGAATCCGCATCGGCCGGATCGAAGGCTCGATCTTCGGAGAGAGCCGACTGCGCAACGTCCAGGTGCTGGATTCGAAAGGCGTGTTCCTGACCTCGCCGTCGATCACCCTTGACTGGTCGCCGGCGGCCTGGCTGACCAACAGCCTGAACATCGACCGGCTCGAGGCCGACCGGGTGCGGCTGGAGCGGCTGCCCAAGCTGCGGCCGACCGGCCGCCGCGGCCCGGTGCTGCCCGATTTCGACATCCGCATCGGCAAGCTCGAAATTCGCCGGCTGGAGCTGGCGCCGGCGGTCACCGGCAAGGCCCAGGTCGGCCGGCTGTCGGGCAGCGCCGACATTCGCTCAGGGCGGGCGCTGGTCAAGCTCGACGGCGCGCTGCAAGGCGGCGACCGGCTGCTGGTCAAGCTCGACGCCGAGCCCGACGGCAACCGCTTCGATTTGGAAGTGCGCGCCACCGCGCCGGCCGGCGGACTGTTGCCGGCCTTGTTCGGCTCGAAGCGGCCGGTGCGGCTGGTCGTCGCTGGCGACGGCAGCTGGGCCAAGTGGCGCGGGCAGGCGGCGATGGATTTGTCGGGGCGGCCGACGGCGCGGCTGGCGCTGGCCGCCGACAACGGCCGCTATCGATTGACCGGCAAGCTGGCGCCGGCGCCGTTCCTCAAGGGCCGGCTACAGCGGCTGACGACGCCAACCATCGACGTGCGCGGGGCCGCGACCTTCGCCCATCGGCAATTGGACGGCGAGGTGCGGGTCGCCTCGCCGGCGTTGCGGGCGGTCGGGCGCGGCCGCATCGATTTGGCGGCCGGTGCCTATCGTGACCTCCGCCTCGGCGTCGACCTGCTGCGGCCGCCGGCCTTGTTCAAGAACATGACCGGCCAGAAGGTGCGGCTGGTGTGGACGCTCGACGGGCCGTTTGGGGGCGCCGATTATTCCTATCGGCTGACCTCGCCGGGCATCAAGTTCGACAATACGGGCTTCGTCGACGTCCGCGCCGAGGGCCGGGGGCGGGCGACCAACTGGCCGATGCGGGTGCCGCTGCGGCTACAGGCGCGCGCCGTGACCGGGGTCGGCGATGTCGCCGGCGACATCCTCGCCAATGTCCGGATCGAAGGCATGCTGGCGGTGACGCCGCAATTGGTGCGCGGCGACGGCCTCAGCCTCAGAAGCGACAAATTGACCGGCAAGCTGTCGCTGCTGATCGACCTTCGCACCGGCAAGTTCGACATCGTCATTTCCGGTGGCCTGACCCGCTATCTCATCCCCGGCCTCGGCATCGTCGACGTCAAAAGCGACCTCCACGTGGTCCCCGGCGCCAACGGCAAGGCGCGGGTGCTGGGCAAGGCCGAGGCCTGGGTCCGAAGGCTCGACAATAGTTTCTTCCGCGGCCTCACCGGCAGCCTGCCCCGTTTGACCACTGACCTCGAGCGGACCGAGGACGGCGTCCTGCATTTCAGCAATTTGCAGCTCTATTCGCGCGACCTGCGGCTGTCGGGCTCCGGCATCCGCCGCCGCGACGGCACCTTCCATATCGAGGCGCGCGGGAAACAGGCGAAATATGGGAAGCTGCGGATGGTGCTCGACGGGCGAATCGAGCGGCCGCACATCGAGCTGCTGCTCGACAGCCCGAACCAGGCGATGGGCATCCGCGCCATGCGGCTGTCGCTCGAGCCGACCGCGGCCGGCTTCGACTATCGCGCCAGCGGCGGCTCGAAACTCGGGCCATTCACCTCGCATGGCCGGATCCTGCTGCCAAAGGGCGGGCGGACGATCATTTCGATCGCCGAGCTCAACGTCGCCGGCACCACCGGGCGCGGCGACTTGCGGTCCGACCCCGGCGGCTTCACCGGCACGCTGGCGTTGAGCGGCGGCGGCATCGGCGGGTCTCTCGCCTTCCTGCCGGTCAACGGCGCGCAGCGGATTGAGGCGCATCTGACCGCCAGCAACGCCCGCATCTCCGGCGAAACCGCCATCGCCATCCGCTCGGGCAAGCTCGACGGCATGATCCTGCTCGAAGAAGGCCGCACCTCGCTCGACGGGACATTGGTCGCGCGCGGAGTCGCTTATGGCGCCGTCGACCTCGCCCGCATCACCGCCAGCGGCAAGTTGGTCAACGGCTCGGGCCAGATCCGCGCCGCGCTCGCCGGCCGCCGCGGGCAGGCGTTCGAACTGGTGACTTTGGCCAATGTCACGCCCGACCGGATCAGCATCACCGGCCGCGGCGAGGTCGCCCGACGGCCGTTGATCCTCGACAGCGCCATGGTGCTATCCCGCGACGGCGACGGCTGGCGGATCGACCCGACGCGAGTCCGCTTCGGCGGCGGCCGGGCGACCCTGTCGGGGCGCACCGGTTCCAACCCCGAGATCCATGCCGATTTGCAAAGCATGCCGCTGCAATTGCTCGACATCGGCTGGCCGAACCTGGGGATGAGCGGCAGCGCCACCGGCCGCCTCGATTATCGCTGGCGCGGCGACAATGGTGCCCCGAGCGGCCGCGCCGATTTGCGCGTGCGCGGCCTCAGCCGGGCCGGCCTCGTGCTGTCGTCGAAGCCGATCGACCTCGGGCTGGCGGCGGTGCTCGGCGGCGGCAAGGCAGCGATGCGGGCGGTGGCGGTCAGCGACGGCAAGACCATCGGCCGCGCCCAGGCCCGCTTCGCGCCATTGGGTCGCGGCCCGATCATCGCCGCGCTCAGCAATGCGCCGATGGTGATGCAGCTGCGCTATGCCGGCCCCGCTGACACTCTGTGGCGGCTGTCGGGCGTCGAAGTGTTCGATCTGAGCGGCCCAGTGGCGATCGGCGCCGACATTAACGGACGGCTGGTCGACCCGGTCATCCGCGGTTCGCTCAAAACCCAGAACGCGCGCATCGAAAGCGCCGTCACCGGCATGGTCGTCCAGGGCCTGAACGCCAGCGGCCGCTTCGGCGGCTCGCGGCTGGTGCTCGATTCGATCTCGGGGCGGACCCCGGCCGGCGGCACAATCGCCGGCACCGGCTCGGTCAATTTCTCCGGCGGCAGCCCGGCCTTCGACCTGGATTTCAACGTTTCTCACGCCCAGTTGCTCGACCGCGACGACCTCGCCGCCACCGTCACCGGGCCGATCTCGATCCGCTCCGGCGGGCGCGGCGGGCGCATCTCGGGCAACCTGCACCTCGACAAGGGACGCTTCACATTGGGCCAGGCGAGCGCCGCCGCCGCCGTCCCGCAATTGCAGGTCCGCCACGTCGGCCGCGACGAGGAAGAAGTGATCGAGATCGCCCAGCTGGCGCCATGGGAGCTGGACCTCAAGGTCGCCGGCGACGACCTGACCGTGCGCGGGCTTGGCATTGACAGCCTGTGGCGCACCGACCTGGCTATATCCGGCAGCGTTTCGGCGCCGCGGATCACTGGCCGGGCCGAGCTCGACCGCGGAGATTACGAGTTCGCCGGTCGCAGCTTCCGGCTGGAGCGCGGGATCATCCGCTTCCGCGGCGAGAGCCCGGTCAATCCGCTGCTCGACATCCGCGCCGAAGCGCGGGTGCAGGGGCTTGACGCCAGCGTCAACGTCCGCGGCACTGGCCTCAAGCCCGAGATCACTTTCGCCAGCGTGCCGCAATTGCCGCAGGACGAATTGCTGTCGCGGATCCTGTTTGGCACTTCGATCACCAATTTGTCGGCGCCCGAGGCGGTGCAACTGGCGTCCGCCATCGCCGCGCTGCAATCGGGCAACGGCAGCCTCGACCCGATCAACGCGGTTCGCCGCGCCGTTGGCCTCGATCGCCTGCGCGTCGTCCCGGCCGACATCGCCACCGGCCAGAAGACGGCAATCTCGGCCGGCAAATATATCGGGCGGAAATTGTTCGTCGAGGTGATCACCGACGGCCAGGGCTATTCGGCGACCCGCGTCGAATATCAGGTCACCCGCTGGCTCTCGATCCTGTCGAGCATCTCGACCATCGGCCGGACCAGCGCCAACCTGCGTATCAGCAAGGATTACTGACCGTCATCCCCGCCTTGAGCCGGGACCCGCCTTTCTTCTTGAATGGTCGAACAAGGAAAGGCAGACCCCGGATTGAATCCGGGGTGACGACTAGGGGGCATCGATGAAGAACTGGAACGTCCGCAAGAGCGTCGTCGCCCGCGAGGACATGCCCGAGCATCACCGGCTCAAGCAGTCGCTCGGCTGGCCGCACCTGGTCGCCTTGGGCGTCGGCGCCATCGTCGGCACCGGCATCCTGACGCTGATCGGCGTCGGCGCCGGCAAGGCCGGCCCGGCGGTGATCCTGTCCTTCACCATCGCCGGCCTGATCTGCGCCTGCGCGGCTTTGGCCTATGCCGAGGTGGCGACCATGATCCCGGCTTCGGGCTCCGCCTACACTTACTCCTACGTCGTCTTCGGCGAATTGATCGCCTGGATGATCGGGGTGGCGCTGATCCTGGAATATACGTTGGTCGTCAGCGCGGTCGCGGTCGGCTGGTCGGGCTATGCTGCCGGCTTCCTCAACTCGGTCGGCCTCGGCCTTCCCGATGCCCTGGTGCAAGGGCCAGAACTTGGCGGAATCCTCAATCTGCCGGCGATCTTCATCATCTGGGTGGTCGCCGCCCTGCTGATCGCCGGCACGCGCGAAAGCGCGACGGTCAACGCCATATTGGTGCTGATCAAGATTGCGGCATTGGCGATGTTCATCGCCGTTGCCTTGCCGGTGTTCGACTCCTCGCATTTCCAACCGTTCATGCCGTTCGGCTTCCCGCGCAGCGGCCCGCCGGGCGGCGAGGTCGGGGTGATGGCGGCGGCGGCGATCATCTTCTTCGCCTTCTACGGCTTCGACGCCATCGCCACCGCCGCCGAGGAAGCGAAGAACCCGACCCGCGACCTGGCGATCGGCATCGTCGGCTCGATGGTGGTCTGCATCGCCATCTACATGGCGGTCGCCGCCGCCGCCATCGGAGCGGTTGCCTACACCGGCTTTGCCGACAGCGCCGAGCCGCTGGCCCTGATCCTGCGCGACATTGGCCAGCCGTGGGCGGCGCGCATCCTCGGCGCTTCGGCGGTGATCGCGCTGCCGACCGTCATCCTCGCCTTCTTCTATGGCCAGAGCCGGATCTTCTTCACCGTCGCTCGCG
>DAIPLM010000224.1:0-2729 GCA_036769205.1 Sphingomicrobium sp. | reverse complement strand
GGGCACTCACCGAATGGCTGCGCGCCGGTTTGTTCACCGGTTTCGCCTGGAACCCCGTCGCGGTGACTTTGGTCGACACGCCCTTGCGCGGCCTCGCCGCCGGCATCGGCACCTATGGCCTCTCCGCCATCGTCGTGCTGATCGGCGGGCTCATCTGGCTGGCCACCAAACGGCAGTTCAAGACCGCTTTGGTCGGCGCTGCCGCAGTCGCATTGGCGGCCATCCTGTTCTGGCCGCGGCCGCCGCTCGGCACCACCGAGCTCAAGGCGGTGCGCATCGTCCAGCCCAACATCGGCCAGGAGGACAAATGGCGCGAAGGCTTCGGCGAGCAGGCAGCGGCGCGGCTGGCGGCACTGTCGCTGCCCAGGGCCGCCCACCGCCGGCTGCTGCTGTGGCCCGAAGCCGCAATAACCGAGCCCGTCACGGATGAGCGCCGCGACCCGCGCGCGCAAATGCTCGCCCAGTTCGAGCGGATGCGCGCCGCCTCCGTGCTCGGCCCCGGCGACATCCTCGTCACCGGCGGCATCGGCCTCAAGTCGAGCACCGGCCGCTTGCTCGATGGCGCCACCAACAGCGTCTTCGCGCTCGTCCCGGGCGGGCGGGTGATCGGCCGCTACGACAAGGCTCACCTTGTCCCTTACGGCGAATATCTGCCGATGCGGCCGTTGCTCTCCGCCATCGGTTTGTCGCGCCTCGCCCCCGGCGACCTCGACTTTGATGACGGCCCCGGTCCTCGCACCTTGGCCTTGCCCGGTTTCGGCCTGATGGGCGTCCAGGTCTGCTATGAGATCATTTTCTCCGGCGAGGTCGTCGATCGCGCCCACCGGCCCGACTTCATCTTCAACCCGTCGAACGACGCCTGGTTCGGCCGCTGGGGCCCGCCGCAGCATTTGGCCCAGGCGAGGCTGCGCGCCGCCGAGGAGGGGCTGCCGGTGCTCCGCGCGACGCCGACCGGCATTTCAGCCGTGGTCGATGCCGACGGGCGCTTGCTGCAAAGCCTCCCCTGGCACGCCGCCGGCCGCATCGACGCCAATTTGCCGCCACCGCGCCGCCCGACGGGCTTCGCCCGCTTCGGAAACAGCATCCCGGTGCTGTTCGGCTTCCTGCTGATCGCCGTCGCCATTGCGGTCGGGCGGGGCCGCCGCTACAGCCCCGCCGACATATAAAGCATTCCTTATATCAGGACCGACGCCGCTTATGCGCAGCAGCTATCTCTTCACTTCCGAATCGGTGTCCGAAGGCCATCCCGACAAGGTCGCCGACCAGATTTCCGACGCCATCGTCGACCTGTTCCTGTCCAAGGACCCCGAGGCGCGGGTCGCCTGCGAGACCCTGGTCACCACCCAGCGCATCGTCATTGGCGGCGAGATCCGTTGCCGCCCGGTGTTCGACGAGGAGAAGTTCAAGGACACCCACGGCTGGGCGCCGGGCGCGCGCGACGAGATCGAGCAGGTCGTCCGCCACACCGTCCAGAAGATCGGCTATGAGCAGGAAGGCTTCGACTGGCGGACCGCCAGCTTCGAGAACCATCTGCATGGCCAGTCGGCGCATATCGCTCAGGGCGTCGATGCCGCCGGCAACAAGGACGAAGGTGCCGGCGACCAGGGCATCATGTTCGGCTTCGCCTGCGACGAGACGCCCGAGCTGATGCCGGCGACGCTTTATTACAGCCACCAGATCCTCGAGCGCATGGCCGCCGACCGCCATTCGGGCGCCGCCCCATTCCTCGAGCCCGACGCCAAGAGCCAGGTCACCCTGCGCTACGACGATGGCAAGCCGGTGGCGGCGACCGCGATCGTCGTCTCGACCCAGCACAAGCGCGGTTATTCCGAGAAAGGCGAGCACGCCAACCCGGCGCTCTACGCCAAGCTCCGCGACTATGTGAAAGGCGTCATCGCCGACGTCCTGCCCGCCGAGCTGCTCAGCGACGCAACCGTCTATCACATCAACCCGACCGGCGCCTTCGAGATTGGCGGCCCCGACGGCGACGCCGGCCTCACCGGCCGCAAGATCATCGTCGACACCTATGGCGGCGCCGCACCGCACGGTGGCGGCGCCTTTTCCGGCAAGGACCCGACCAAGGTCGACCGTTCGGCGGCCTATGCCGCGCGCTACCTCGCCAAGAACATCGTCGCCGCCGGCCTTGCCCGCCGCTGCACCATCCAGCTCGCTTATGCGATCGGCGTCAGCGCCCCCTTGTCGCTCTATGTCGACACCCACGGCACCGGCACCGTCGGCGACGATGAGCTCGAGCAGGCGATCGGCCGCATCGACAAGCTTGGTGGCCTGACCCCGCGCGGCATCCGCACCTACCTCGGCCTCAACAAGGCGATCTACGCCCCGACCGCCGCCTACGGCCATTTCGGCCGCAAGGCGGAGGGCGATTTCTTCCCATGGGAAAAGACCGATTTGGTCGCGGATTTGAAAGCGGCGTTGGCTTAGCCGAAGGCTGCGGCGATTTGTGTCGGTGACAAGCCGAGTGCAATGTGACAGCTTTCCTTGCCGGATATTGCGTGGGAGTGCCTTGATGCGTTCGATCTTCATTCTCGTGGTGGCGGCGTCACTCGGCCTGTCGTCGGCGGCTTATGCCGAGAGTCGCTCTCTCGGCGTTCCTAACGACAAGGGCTGGCAACACGCGCAGACCGGGATAATCCTGATGTCGAAGCTAGGCGCGTTCCAGCGGACCGATCTGCGCGACAACGGCACCTCCGAGCTTGATATATCCGCAG
>DAIPLM010000042.1:0-9948 GCA_036769205.1 Sphingomicrobium sp. | reverse complement strand
GACGGTCAGGCCGTAAAGCAGATGGCCGAGCACCAGCCCGCCGATCTCGGGCCAGGTCAGGCCAGGACTGATCAGTTGTCGATTAAGGACGACCTCGGCCGCCGGGAATTGGGCGAGGCGCATCTGCGGCGCCATGACGAACAAGGCCAAGGCGGTCGGCAACAGGCTGAAGACGGCGCCCTGGATCGCCGGCGGCCAGTCGAACCGGGCCCAGAAGAAATAAGCGTAGAACACCGCCCAGGCGATGCCGACCGCGGCATGGGCGGTCATCCCGGTCAGCCAGACGGCGGCGGCCGGGCCATCGGGGAACGCTAGCCGGCCAAGCGTGGCGACGATGTCGAAGGTCGGCACGCCGGCCATGATCAGCGCCCGCAGGCCGATTTCCCACGCCACCGCGCCGGCGACCCCGGCCGCCGCTGCCTTGCCGAGAGCGACGACCCGCACCGGGCCCGCCTTCGCCTAGCGCACCTGGCCGTCGTCGAGGACTCCGACGCCGTGACGAAAGACGAGCTCGCCGCCCTTCCAGCCGCTGTAGAGCAGGATGAGGACGACGATTCCGGAGAGGATGATGCCGGTGCCGGCGATCGCCTCGTGATCGTTGAGTCGCACGAACAGATTCACCACTTCCAGGACGACGGCGAGCAGGTTGGCGATCATGTGGTGGGTGGCGTCCTTGATGTCGCGGATTCGAGCACTCCCGAAATAATCGGTGAAGCCGGCGGTCGCGGCCAAAGCGGCACCGACCAGGCCGATGGCCAGCAGCCAGATCGACGCGCTCGCCGCAATCGCTTGGTCGCCGCCGCCGCGGACGTAGAAGATGTCGGCGACGAACGCGCCGATGAAGCAGACGATCGGGATTGGGACCAACATCGGGTGGATCGGATGACCGCCGATCCGCGCCGTGCTGCGCGGGTGGCGATGGTCGTCACGGTCGAGGTCGCTCATGATTTCCTCCGTTTCACTGCCATAGATGCCGCAAGTGCGAGCGCGGTTCCCGCCGCGCGTCATGACGAGGGGTGATGGCCGGCGCGAAGGCGAGCGGTCGCGGGCCATCCATGGCCAGTTCCGCAATGCGCGGCGCGGGCGGCGGGTTCCGCCGGGAGCTAGCCGGCGCGAAGGGAATCAGCAGCCGTCCCGGCATGCTGGGGCATGCCGGCGTGCGGCTGCCCGTCGGTCCTGTCGAGCTTCGCTCGCAGGCCGTCCGATAATCGCCGGCTCTCGACGCAACGCAGGCTTCGCTTGGCGAAGCCCGCCTTGCGCCCGGCGGCTCTTATATCAGCGCAACACGCCCTTCATCGCCATGCCGCGCGCATAAAAGAACAAGGCCAGGCCGACGGCGATGATCGCCAGCGGCGCCAGGGCCGCGAGGCCTTCGCCGGCGGCGCCGGGCGGCGGCGCGCTGGTGAACTGATAGCCGAAGCTCAAGACCATGCCGACCAGCGACAATGCGAAAGCGTGCGCCGCCCAGCGGCTGCGGGCGAGGAGCAGCAGCGAGCCGAACAGGCCCATCCACACGCCGAGGCCCCAGCCAATCTGCGCCCAGATCGGGAAGGCATCGACCCAGGCCAGCATCGCCTGCGGATCGACGCTCGGCATCATGCCGGCCAGATAATCGGTGTTTCGCGAACGGGTCATCCAATAATCGTAAGCGCCGAACCCGTTCCACAAGGTCGCCAGCCCGCCGACAATCCACAGATGCATCGGCGTGCGTTCCACTACCGCGTTGTCCATTAAGCCCTCCCCTGATGCGGGGCCGCCCCCGGCCCCGGCGGCGCATGGGGCTCCATCGCGCGGGCGCTGTCAAGCAGGCTCGAGCAACGCGCCGCGCGATGGCGGGCCGGCGCTAGAGCGCCAGCTTGAGGCCGACGTGGGCCGAGGTCTCCTCGCCCTGCTGCTTGCCGGCGGTGAAGGACAGGCTGGCGTCCATCGTCACCCCGCCCACGATCGCCGCCGAAGCGCCGCCGGTGAAGCGGCCGTAGGCCTTCTTCGAAATGTCGTCGAACGCGAAGCTGTTGACGATGCCCGGCGCTGACGTCTGGGCGAAATGAACCGAGCGCTCGCCGTCCGAGAACTCCTTTTCAATGACCGCCGAGCCGTAGGGCCGAAAGCGGGTACCGCCGTCGCCGAGGTCGGCGCGAAGCTCGGCGCCAAGGCTGCCGCGCAGCGAGTCGGCCTTGATCGAGTCGACGTTGAGAGTCAGCGCCGCGTCGCCGTCTTCGGTGTAGCCGTCGACCTTGACCTTGGCATAATCGAGCGCCGCCACCGGGCCGAGGCGAATGCCGCCGAGCGCCATCAGATAGCCGGCCTTGGCACCGGCGATCCAATGGTGGCCGTCGGTGTCGGCGTCCATCGAATCGATGACCCCGAAGCGGCTGACGTCATGGTCGTCGCTGCCGTAACCGGCATAGCCCTGGACGAAGCCGCCACCAAAGCCGGCGCCGGCATAGGCGCCGATTTGCAGCGACCGGGTCTTGATGTCGGCGGCGTTGCTGGTGAACTCGGCTTCCGGCCGGCTGTAATTGGCGGCGATGCCGGCGACGCCGCTGCCGAAGCCATATTCGAGGCCGACGGTAACGCCGATGCCGTTGATGTCGAATGCCCGGTTGGTATTGGCGGCATCGACCTTGCGCTGGAAGACGTCGCCGACGATGAACGGCGTCAGGCCTTCGGCAACGCCGCCGTCGCGCGGGCTGCCGAGGTCCATCCGCGAGGTCAAGGTGCGGCCGAACTGGTGGGCGGTGTCGAGGGCGAGGTCGCTTGGCGCTTGCAGCGTCAGCGGCGCCGTCAGCTGGGCGGCGATATATTGCGCGACGATCGCGAAGCCGGCCGAGGTCAGGTGCAACTGGTCGCCGTAGAACAGATATGCGTCGGTCGGTCCGGTGAGACAGGCGATGCTTCCGGGAACCCCCGGGCCGAGCGGCGGGGGGAAGGCCGGACAAGCGAGCGCGGTCAGGCCGTAAGCGCCGAAGTCGGACTGGACCCGCTGGCCGACCAGGTTGAGGTCGAGATAGTGGACCACCACGCCATCGGCCGCATAGCCAGCTAGCGTGTTGCGCATCGCACCGTCGAAGCTCTGGAAAAAGGCGTCGCGGACCGCGAAGGCGTTTGCCGGATCGGCCTTAAATTGAACTTCCGGGATATTGGCAGTGTTGCCGGCAAGATAACTGATCGTTGGTGCGCCGGCATCAACCAGCAGGTCGAGTCCGGCGGTGGCGAAAGCGGCGGAAGCGGCTCCCGCCGCGGGTGCGCCGGCCAGCGTCCCAACTGGGATGCCCAGGGGCACGCTGCCGGTCTGGTAGATGCGCGCGTCGTTGCCGCCGATCGAAATGGCGAGCAGGTCATTCTCTCCGAAAGTGCCGCTAACGGACGGAAAGGGGGTCAGCCCCGCGCCGCCGGTCAGGAAGCTGCCATATTCGGTCGGGAAGCCGAGGTTTGGGCCGGTGTTGGTATTGAACTGGCTGGTCAGCGCGCCGCCAATGGCGAAATTGTCGATCGGAGCGTCGAGCAGTTGGCCGAGCGTGTCGATGTAATTGGTGCCGCCCGAAAAGCGGCCAGTCGTATAGGCCACTGTGGTCGCGGGATCGACGCCGACGAACGCAAAGAAATTGCCATCGTCGGCATAACTGTCGCCGAAGGCGACGATGCGGTCGATGTTCTGCGCGCTCGCCGGTCCTGCGCCGAGCGCGGTCAGGGCAAGGGCCGAAGCGCCGATCAGGGCGCGGCTCATCAGGCTGGTCATGGGGTGTTCCGCTCCTCCAGGCGGCCGGACACGCGCCGCCTTCCGCCGCCAGCCTATCGCCGCGCAGTCGAAACTCAAGGCGCCGCGGCGGGTCAGGCGGCGAATGCGGTCAGGGGTGTTCTACTTGCAACAGTGTCAGTTGCGCGGACGCGTCCCGGCCGCCAGCCGGCTGATCAGAATGGCGGCGCGCTTGGCCTGGCGGAAGATGGAGGGGATATCGACGGTTTCGCGGTCGGTGTGAGCGCCGTCGCTGGCCGCACCGAGGCCGACCAGGCCGTCGACGTCGGCGGCGACGAAGCTGATGTCGCCGGCGCCGCGCTTGACCGGGTCGAGCGCGCCCATCTCGGGCAAGCCCAGGTCGCGGTTGACGGCGTTCAAGCGGTCGAGCAGCGCTGCATTGCCGGCGGTCGGCGCCATCGGCGGATAGCCGTCGGTGTCGAAGGTGATGGTCGCCGTGGCGCCGGCCAGCGGCCGGGCGACGATGGCGCGCATTTTCGCCTGGGTGCGGTCGATCTGGTCCTGGGTCAAAGCCCGCAAGTCGCCGCGGGCGATGGCAATGGCGGGGATGATGTTGGTCTTGCCGGTCGCTTCCAGCCGGATGCCGCCTTCGTCGAGGACGGTGGTCTGGCCACCGCCGAGCAGGCCGACATTGTAGCTCAATTTGTCCTCGCGCAGGGTGCGGCGGAATTCGTCGAGGATGCGCGCCAGCTCATAGACGGCACCGAAGCCGACGCCTTCCTGGAAGATACCGCTGGAATGGGCGGGCCGCGCCTTGACGGTCAGCGTCCAGCTGCCCGAGCTGCGCCGGGCGATCGAGCCCATGTCGAGCGGGCCGTTGGGCCCGGCCTCCTGGGCGAGCCCCTCGAAGTCCAGTGCGACGTCGGCGGCCTTGCCGGCGGCGATGAGGTCGCGGCGGGCGAGCGCGATCGGGTTGCCGCTGTCCTCCTCGTCGCCGGTGAGGATGATGGTGATGTCGGCGTTTTTGAGCGTGCCGGCGGCTTGCATGGCGCGCAGCGCGGCGACCATGACGGCGAGCCCGCCCTTGTCGTCCTCGGCGCCGGGGCCGGTGCCCTTGTCGCCGTCGCGGGTCCAGCGCTGGAACGGCGAATCCGGCTCGAACACCGTGTCGAGATGGCCGATCAGTAGCAGCTTCTTGCCCCGTCCTGAGCCTGTCGAAGGGCCCTTGCCCGGATGGCGGGCGATCAAATGGCCGGCGCGGCCGGTGGCGCGCATGTCGATCCACTCGACCGCGAAGCCCAACGGCTCGAGCTCGGCGCGGACCATTTCGCCGACCCTGGTGACGCCGGGGATGTTCAATGAGCCGCTGTTCTGGTTGACCCAGGTTTCGAGCATGGCCAGCGTCCGCGCCTGCTCGGCGTCGACCCGCGCGATCATCGCCTGCTCCGGCCGGCTCAGGGCGGCTTCGGCGGGGGCGGCAAGCAAGCACAAGGCGGCGAACAAGGGCAGCAGGGACAAGCGCACCAGGCGGGAACCTTTCATCTGAGCCGGCATCCAATGGGTCGAGCGGAGGGGCCACGCCCTCCACACGAAGGAGGAATGCCATGGTCCGTCCCATCCGTCTACTTGCCGCCGTCCTGCTGGCCACCGGCGCCGCGCCGCTGCTGGCCGCGACCGGCCCCAGCGACCCGGAGATCGCCCATATCGCCTATACCGCCGGCGCCATCGACGTCGCCGCCGCCAAGCAGGCGTTGGCCAAGTCGCACGACGCCCAGGTCCGCGCCTTCGCCGAGACCATGGTCCGCGACCATGAAGCGGTAAACGTCCAGGCTCTGGCGCTGGTCAAGAAACTGAACGTCACCCCGACCGACAACGCCATCAGCAAGTCGCTGGCGGCGCAGGCCAAGGCGACCGAGGCCAAGCTGGCGGCGCTCGACGGCGCGGCGTTCGACCGCGCTTACGTACAGAACGAGGTCGCCTATCACCGCGCCGTCAACGGGGCACTGAAGACGACCCTGATCCCCGATGCCGACAACAAGGAATTGAAGGCCCTGCTGGAAACCGGCCTCGCCTTGTTCACCGAGCATCAGACCCACGCCGAACATCTCGGCGCGAGCATGAAATAGGCCGGCCGATGCGTCTTTTCGCCACCGGTCTCGCGGTGCTGCTGCTGACATCGCCCGCCTATGCGGCAGCACCGCGCACCCATCAAATCGTCATGGCCAAGATGAAATTCGGGCCGATGCCGGCGAATGTCCACGCCGGCGACACCATCGTTTGGGTCAACCGCGACTTGTTCCGCCACACCGCCACCGCCAAGGCCGCCGGCTTCGATCTCGACCTGCCGCCGGGGACGACCAAGGCGGCGGTCGTCAAACGCAGCGGGACATTCACCGTTACCTGCCGCTATCATCCCGGCATGAAGGCGAGTCTGAAGGTGGCGAAATGAGCGCCGTGCCGGGAACGGTGGCCGTCGCCCTCGAAGATTTGGCGCTGGCCCAGCGCTGCGCCGCGCGCGAGACCGCCGCCATCCGCCAGGTCGTGACCGTCAACAACCAGCGGCTGTTCCGTGCCGCCTGGACCGTGCTCAAGGACCGCGGCGAGGCTGAGGAAGCGGTGCAGTCGGCCTATCTCAAGGCCTTCGAGCATATCGGCGAGTTCGGCGGCCGCTCGAGCCTGTCGACCTGGCTGACCCGGATTGTCGTCAACGAGGCGCTGACCAAGCTGCGCTCGGTGCGGCGGCGGAAAACCCAGCTGGAGAAGCGCGGGGTCGCCGTGCTCGACGATTATCGGGACAATTTGATGCGCGGCTCGCAATCGGAATTGCCGGACTCGGAAATGGCGCGGCGGCAGTTGCGGCTGATGATCGAGGGCGCCGTCGCGGCGCTGCCCGACAGCTTCCGGACGGTGTTCGTCCTGCGCGAGGTCGAGGGGCTGAGCGTCGAGGAAACCGCCGAGGTGCTCGCCATCCCGGCGGCGACCGTCAAGACGCGGCTGCTGCGCGCCCGGCGCAAGCTGCAGGACTTGCTGGCCCCGGACGTCCGCTCGGCCCTGACCGGCGCCTTCCCCTTCGCCGGAGCCGACTGCGCCGCGATGACCAGCCGGATCCTGGCGCACATTACCCCCAACGCATAAATCGCTGTCCTACAGCTAACCAATATGGTTCAAGAGTCGCGACTCGAAAGACGCGGGGATGAATCGCATGGGGCTGCAGGACAAGGACATCGAGGTATTGCTCGACGAGTTGATCGAGCGCGAGGGCGGCTTTGCCGACCATGGCGCCGACCGCGGCGGGCCGACGCGGTTCGGGATCACCGAGGCGGTGGCGCGGGCGCATGGCTATGGCGGGGCGATGCCGGCGCTGCCGCGCGACGAGGCGGTCGCCATCTATCGCCGGCTCTATTGGCTGCGGCCCCGGTTCGACGCCGTCGCCGAGCGCTCGCCGGCGCTGGCCGCCGAACTGTTCGACACCGGCGCCAACATGGGCCCGGCGGTCGCCGCCACCTTCCTCCAGCGGGCGCTGACCGCGCTCAATCGCAACGGCCAGGATTATCCCGATTTGGTCCCCGACGGCCGCGTCGGGCCCCGGACGCTGGCGGCGCTCGAGGCTTTCCTCAAGCTGCGCGGCGGCAGCGGCGAGACCGTCCTGCTCCGCGCCCTCGAGGCCCTGCAAGGCGAGCGCTACCTGCGGCTCGCCGAGCGTCGGCCGGCCAACGAGGTCTTCCTGTACGGCTGGCTCGCGAACCGAATCGGTTAGCAGTGCCGCGCGCCCCTGGTGAGTGCGAACATTGGGAACATTGGAGGGAATTCATGCTGAAAACATTCGTGCCGCCAACCAGCTTCGCCGAGGGCCAGCGCCTGATCTACGGCTGGCTGGCCGGCGCCGCCGGCATGTTCTGCGGGCTCGCCGCGGTGGCGATGGTCGCTTTGCTGGTGTGGGGCGGCTGGTCGCCGGCCGAGGAGCACAGCATCGTCGTCATCCTCGGCTGTGCGTTGGGCGGCTTCATCGCCGCCATGACGGCCGTGATCGTCGGCCTGCTGGTCGGCGGCCCAGTCGGCCGCTTCAAGGGCAGCGCCGGCCGCGACGGGGTCAGCCTGGAAGCTGACGGAGACGTGAGATGATCCCCGTGCCCGATCGCCTGGCAATGAAGCTGATTCTTGCCATCGGCTGCGTGGTGCTGCTGGCGCTGCTGATCCACGACCGCAACCACTGGAAAGCCAAGACCGCGCATTATGCCGAACGGCTCGCCGCCGAGCGCGGCGCGCATTCGGCGACCGTCGCCGGGTATCGAGCGGCGGCGGCTCAAGCGCGCGCCGCCGATGCCGCCAACGCCGCCCGCGTCAAGGCCGACCAGGCCGCCATCAACGAAAGGACCGCCGATGACTATCAGAACCGCATTGCCGCTGCTCGCGCTGCCGCTGGCGGCTTGCGGCGGACCGCCGGCGCCGCAACCGATCCCGGCGGTGGCGGAGCAACGCCAGTGCCCGGCCTATCCGCTGCCGCCGCCCGAGCTGCTGAAAGCTCCGGTCAAGACGGACTTTCTCCGCCCGAACGGCTGATCGCCACCGAGCAGGCGATCCAGCTCGACGAGCTGATCCATTGGGTGAAGGCGCAGCGTGAGGTGGAGGTCGGGGGCCGCTAGGGCCGGAACCTGATCCGGGCGGTGGCGCGCAGGGAGTGACTGCGGCCGGGGCCGCCGTCGCGGAATTCGGAATCGGCCTGCTCGGAGCGCAGCTTGCTGTACTGGTAGGTGGCGCCGAGCTCGACGCCGCGGACCGCGCGCGTGACGCCGAGCCCATAGACCTTGCCGCTGTCGCGCGACTGGCCGAGGGCGCGGGCGTGGCCGGAATCGAGCGGGCCGGCCGGCGCCGGCTGGCGCTTCAGCCGCCCGGTGATGGCATACAATGTCGCGTCGCCAAGCTCGACGCTGAGTTTGGCGCGCTGGCCGCGGGCGGCCTCGGCAGTGGCGTCGATACGATAGCCGGGCGGCAGGCCGCGGGCCTCGTCGACGGGGGCCAGCAAGGTCCGGGCGACGACCGGGTCGATCGACAGGCTGGGTTTGGGGACATCCTTCGCCATTGCCGGGGCGCCGCAGCCGGCAGCGGCAAGCGCGGCGCTGGCCCAACGAATGAAACAACCCCTGTTCATGACAGAGAACAACCGTTTCCCGGCCTTTTTGCTCCGCCGCCCGCGAGCTGTCCCATTTCTGGCGGGACTTGCGAGAGCGACCGGGTGGAGGCACGAAGCGCGGATGATCGGCTTCCGCATGGCCCTGGCGACCGCATTGGCAGTGGCGCCGCCGGGCATGGCGTCAGCCAAGACCGGAATGTCGCCCGCCTTGTCGTCACGGCCCCTGGCGGGTTCGCGGACGATACTGGCCGCTGGCAAAACTCTGCTGCCCGATGGCGCGGTGGTCTATGTTCCGGCGACGACCGGAGCGGGCCGCACGCCGCTGCTGGTGCTGTTGCATGGCGCCGGCGGGCGCGGTGCGAGGTTCATCGATCAATTCACCGATTTCGCCGACCGGGAAGGCGTGGCCCTGCTCGCGGTGCAGGCGCATGGGCCGACTTGGGACCTGGCGCCCAAACGCGCATTGCTCGGCGGGCCGCTGGCGATGAAAGGCCGGCCGCAAATCGGCTTCGGCGACGATGTTTCGCGAGTCGACTCCGCCCTCGCTTCGCTGTTCGCAAAGGCGGCAATCGACCCGAAGCGGATCACATTGCTCGGTTTTTCCGATGGCGCCAGCTATGCCTTGTCGCTGGGTCTTGCCAACCCGCAATTGTTCTCGGCGATTGTCGCCTTATCACCCGGATTTGTCGTCATTCCGCCGCTTCTGGCACCGGCGCAGCGCATCTTCATCGCCCATGGCCGCCAGGATCGCGTTCTGCCATTCGCGGTCGCCAGGCACGACATCACGGGGCTGCTCATCGAAAACGGGCTCAAGCCGCGATTTGAACCATTCGAGGGCGATCATCGGATCGACAAGGACGCGCTTCGCGATGGCCTGAGTTATGCCTTCGGGGCTACGCCGGCTGGGGGCGTGCCGCTCAACTTGCAGCGGTAACGCACGCTTCCCACATCGGTCCCGAACGAGAGCGGGAGCGCATGAGCTTGGAGCAATATCACGGCACCACCATCCTTGGCGTCAGCAAAGGCGGGCGGACGGTCATCGCCGGCGACGGCCAGGTCAGCCTTGGCAACACCGTCATCAAGCCCAACGCCAAGAAGGTCCGACGCCTCGGCGCCGACG